>NZ_JBGCCF010000025.1:0-80525 GCF_041262385.1 Lysinibacillus sp. RC46
TTGAGTACGCTTAAAAACAGTTTTTTAGATGCTTGGTAGCTTAAGAATTTCCAATTCCGATGTTTTTTATGGTTGACATATCACCACTGGGCTTTACCTTGTGTAGCAACCTGCATAGTACAGGAAATGACTTTGCCGATATCCCCTTGTTGAATTGCTTGTTTTAAATAATTTACTTCTGGAGATTGTCTTCCCTGTAGTCCAATTGCATGATGAATATTTCTGTCGTCTGCTAATTTAGCCATTTTTTCAGCTTGCTGAGTATTGATAGCTAGTGGCCATTCACAATAAATATGTTTATTTTCATCTAATGCTGCCATCACAGCATCAAAATGATGAGGGACCTTGATACTTACAACTACTAAGTCGACATCTTTCGATTGAGCCATTTCCTTATAGTTTGTAAAAGCATGAGAAGCACTCAGTATTTTGGCACTTTCTTTAGCAGTATCCATATTGGAAGTTCCGATTGCTGTTAGTTTGTAAAAGGGATTGTTCTTCAAAGCTGGAATATGTGTTTGACTTGCCCATTGATTATTCAAAGATCCACCTATAATCCCTACATTAATAATTCTATTTTCCATTAACTTTTCCTCCAAAACGTTTAAAATACTATTAACTTTATACAGTATAATGAAAACGAGACATCATTTTAAATGTTAATTCGTGATGGTCCTATCACTTTTTTTGATGGATGTGAATAGAAATGGATATTGAAAATATGAAAGCGTTTGTGTCAGTTGCAGAATTGAAAAGTATAACTGCTGCTGCCACTAAATTGAATCACCTACAATCAAATATGACGGCAAAAATTAAAAAAATTGAAAACCATTATAATCAAGAATTATTTATTAGAAATTCTAAAGGTGTAACACTAACGAAAGATGGAGAAAAATTATATCATCAATTTAAGAAAATATTATTTCTTTGGGAAGAAACAGAAAATATAATGAAAAAACATGAGGAAAAACTCCGAATTGGTACGATGATTTCAATAGGAGGAACTCAAATATCACAAGCCTTAAATAAACTTTATCAAACATACGTTAATTTATCGGTAACTTTAAAAACAGGTTCAACAGAGTATATAGAAAATCAAATTCTTCTAGGGAAAATTGATCTAGCATACACGATTGGCTCATTAAAAAATAATAATATAAAGTATAAAAAAGTAGCTATAGAAGAAATGGTCATCATAGGTCAAGGTATTGATCGGAGTACAATATTCGAGGATTATATAAGTGAAAAAAACTTTCTTGTACTATCTGATAACTGTTTGTATCTTTCAATTTTACGAAATATATGTATGAATTTAGATATTACGCAGGGAGAAATAATTGAAGTGGGAGACCCAGAAACTTTATTACAATTTGCCATGATGGGCATGGGAATTACTTTAATTTCTAAACGTATTGCAAGACGATACAACATTGAACAATACTTAGAAGTACCATCACCATTTAGATTTGTTGATTTATATTTAATTACTCGTTTAAATCACGAATTTAAGCCAATTGAAAGACAATTTATTGAGCTTACAAACTCTATTGATGAAATGAAAAACATATAATAGTATCAAAAAGCCGATTCCTACAAGTAAGGATCATCGGCTTTTTTAGTAGCCTATTTTATTCAATGAAATGCTCTCTAGGACGAACAATATTAAACGGGTTATTTTCGAGTACATGTTGCAACTCTTCATCTTCAATATGTGTATAGATTTGCGTTGTTGCTACACTTGAATGGCCCAAAATATGTTGGAGACTTCGAATATCTGCCCCTGATTTATACATCATCGTAGCGGATGTATGACGTAACTTATGTGGCGTCAGTCGTTCTTTTTGAAGCCCGGATTGCTGATTAATTTGTTTAACGATTTTTGCAACGGTTTGACGGGTGAAGCGTGTTCCCTTTTGTGAGACGAAAAGAGGCTCTTCTTCAATCCCTTTAAAGGCCGTCTTTCCGCTATTTTCATAGTCTGCAAGTGCCTGGATGCAGCTATCATTCAAATAAACTGTCCGCTCCTTATTCCCTTTACCAACAACCGTTAAGTAGCGACCTTGTATAGATGACCTATTGAGCTGACAAAGCTCTGTCACACGAATCCCTAAATTTAAGAAAAACATCATCATACAATAATTCCTTGGTGAAGCACGATTTGGCTGGATGCCATCGATAAATTGCGTGGCTTCCTCGATGTTCATATAGATAGGTTTTTTCCGTCCTATTTTTGGCGTTTCTAGTTCATCTGCCGGATTTTCCTCTAGTAAACGTCGTTTTCCTTTTAAATATTTAAAAAATGACTTCAATGTTGCTACTTTACGCGCTCTTGCAGATGCTGAATTCCCTCGCTGGACCTCGCAATATTCCATAAATAAATAAAGATCCTCTAGTGTCATTTCACGAATTTCTTCTATTGAAATAGTAGAAATATCTATTTTCGTTAAATCTGAACTATCATGATCATTTTGAATGGCTATGTAAAAACGAAAGAATAATGTCAAATCATATTCGTATTCTTTTCTTGTGCGGTGAGACTTCCCTTTAATCGTCGTTAAATAAACAAGGAAATCTCTCATTATTTTTGGTAGCTTCGGCTTTTCCATAAAATCACCTCTATTTTTTCTATTTTACCACGAAAAAACGTTCCCAAATATAAATTTGGGAACTTTATGGTGAAAAACAAGCTCTTTTTTTACAATCCAGAACAAACGTTCTACTAATAAGCAAAAAAAAGATGATTCCCTTTAGAAAGAAAATCATCTTTTTTAAAAGTTTTTATGAAAGTTTCATTTTTTAGGCATAAAACACGAAAAAAATGAATATTTAAATCTAGTGAGTTAAATGCTCTGAGACGATTCGAAAAATAAAAAGACGGATAACTATACGTGTCGATTCTTCTCACAACGCGCATGGTATTATTTGGATTTTTGTCGATTTCCGTATGAAAAACCGTTACTTTACAAAAATACTATACGTCCCATCTACTTGTTTTGCTAGAGACCAGTTTGTTGATAGCATATGTTGAAGCTTAGCAATAACTCCCTCATCACAAGTTAAATGTTGGATTCCTGTTTCTAACAATTGATAATCTTTCCCTTCTTCTAATTGGAAATGAATATACAATAAGCGCTGAATGCCTGGCAAAGTTACATATTTGATACTGTAGTTACCGTGCAGAGCATTTAAAAACCTTTGCTCCCCTTCTTGGTAAAGTGCCATTGTTTCGGAAAATTCATAGTTTGGTACTTTTTCCTGCCAAACTGATACATCCCCTGTTTGCAATGTACGTACAATCTCCTCATCAGTAAAATCTAATTTTGAAAGCTTGTCTAGCTCATAAGCTTGCATTAAATTAATGGTTGTCATTTTATAAGCTCCTTTTATATGTATTTATCTTCATTCCTCTAAAAGTGATGAGATGAATGCAGATGTGGTTCCATGTCAATTGGTACCCATTTACTACAATTTTGCCAAGGCGAAATTGATTCTTACTAAGTGTAACACGTTTTCTCTACTACTTAAATTCGGAGGGCGATCCATATGATGAAGTTCTATGAATCTGGTATGTTTTTTGATGAGATGTTCGAAGGTAATCAACCGAAGCCTCATTATCGGTCTTTCCACCATAAGCTCAATGCTTTCACTAAGGAACAATTAGATGAAAAATATCAGCAAGCACAATCAACATTCCTTAAACAAGGCATTACATTTACCGTATATGGTGCACAAGGTGGAACAGAGCGGACAATGCCCTTTGATTTTATACCTATTATTATTCCATATGAACAGTGGGAAGAAATTGAATCTGGTATGAAGCAGCGTGTGAAAGCCTTAAATTGTTTTTTACATGATGTTTACCATGAACAGTCCATTTTTGAGGATGGCCTTATTCCGAAACAGCTCGTTGAAAACAATCCGTATTTTTATAAAGAAATGCTTGGTGTAAATGTACCTATTGATAATCATATTTTTTTAGCAGGCATAGACTTGATTCGTGATGAAAATGGCGTTTACTACGTGTTAGAAGATAATTTACGCAATCCTTCAGGGATATCCTATGTTTTTCAAAATCGATCTGTGATGAAGGAAGTGTATCCTGAATTTTTTTCTAAACATACGATCCAGTCACTTGACAAACAAATGGCCTTTATGAAGAAGGCACTTCTTGCACATCGGCCACCTTCTATGAACCCAGATAGAGAACCTAAAGCTGTCCTCTTAACAGCAGGTATGTATAATTCGGCCTATTACGATCATGTTTTTTTAGCACAGCAGCTCAATATTCAGCTTGTCGAAGGGCGTGATTTAGTTGTCCAAGATAATAAAGTGTACATGAAGACAATCTACGGTTTAGAGCAAATTGATATTATTTACCGTCGAATTGATGATGATTTTTTAGACCCTGCTGTTTTTCGTGCGGATTCTTTACTTGGAGTCCCTCATATTATGGCTGCTTATAAGGCTGGAAATATTGCTATTTTAAATGCTGTTGGTAATGGTGTTGCTGATGATAAAGCGATGTATGCCTATGTACCGGATATGATTCGCTATTATTTGAATGAGGAACCTATTTTACGTAATGTAGAGACTTATCATCTAGCTGATGATAGACAGCGAGGTTGGGTCCTTGAGCATATGAGAGAACTTGTCATAAAAAACGTTAGTGCCTCTGGCGGCTATGATATGCTAATTGGTCCACATGCGAGTAATGAAGAAATTGCTATTTTTAAAGAAAAAATATTGGAAAACCCGGTTCAATACATTGCACAACCAACAATTAGTCTATCTAGAGCACCAGCTTTTCAGGATGGGAGATTTTATCCTTGTCATGTCGATTTGCGTGTTTATGTAATGAAGGGCGAGGATATGTATGTGCTTCCTGGAGGTTTATCGCGTGTAGCATTAAAAGAAGGATCTTTAGTCGTTAATTCTTCCCAGGGCGGAGGAGCAAAAGATACATGGATATTAAAGGAGGAATTGCAGTATGCTAAGTCGAGTAGCCGATGCACTATACTGGATGGCACGATATAGTGAACGATCACAAACGAATGCACATATATTACAAGTACAGCTGTTGAATATGTTGGAGCAATCTGGCAAAGAAAATGAATACATCGATCATTGGGAAGCGGTGTTAAATATTTGTGCTTCGAAGGAAGAATATTTGTCCTTTTATGAGTCGATTCGAGTCAATCCACTTATCGAATATCTACTCTTTTCTAATAATAACTGGAACGCCCTCCATGCTACTTTACGTGCGGTTCGAGAAAACGCACGTGTAACGCGAGATAGCATACCCATTGAGCTTTGGGAATTGCAAAATGCTTTTTATTTATCATTACAGCAAGAAATGATGAAACGCGAAAGACCAATCCCACTAATTGTTCTTAACACTTTTTTACAAAATGTTCGAAAAACTTCTTTGACGGTAACGGGGCTTATCGAAGGCTCGATGGATCGAGATTTACCCTTTTATTTCATGCAAGTTGGGAAATGGTTAGAACGTGTAGAAAAGACGATTCGTATGGCTTTAATTATACTGGAGCAACATAAGGAAGTAGCCATCTCTTTAATAGAAGCGGACGGATCGTTTTTACTCGATTTATCGGAGGCGACGGAATCTTATTTGAGCAAGCATCGACAAACCAATTTACTTAATGTTATTCAATATTTATTACAGGATAAGCATTTTCCACGTTCAGTGATGTTTTGCTTAGAAAAATTAGAAGAAGCATTTATTTGTTTAGAAAACGATCCTCTTTCAGCAAGATTTTTAGAGCTTCATACTCCATTAAAGAGTTTAATATTTGCTGTGATGAATGTAGATTTATGGAATATTACCTTAGAGGAAACTATTTTGTTAATGGAGGAAAGATTGTGTCAATGTATTGATTTTGGCAATACATTTGCAACAATTTATCATTTATATGAACCCAGCGTACAACTTTGAAAGGAATCATCCACAGCTCCCTTTCAACAAGCAAGTCAGTAATCTAAAGGAAGCGGACACAATGAAATTTGAAATTCAACATACTAATATTTTTCAATATGAGTCTGAAGTCGATCAAAGCTTAAATACAATCCGCTTAAAGCCAAGGGGTGATGAGCGTCAGCGCTTATTATCCTATCGAATTGCCATCACTCCTTCATCTTTAACTCGTGAGCATACAGATATATGGGGCAATACGGTTGGCACATTTTATATACCTGAGCAGCATCAAGAGCTAGAAATTCAATCGACCTCTATTGTCAGCATTCAACGTGCACCATTTATTCATCGCATTCAATATTCACCAGAAATGCAGACCATTTTTCACTCGAAACTGTTTTATGAACATTATTTGCCCTATTTAAAGTTTACACATTTTACGTATATGACAGAAAATCAGTTAGAGGAAGTTTATCATGCCATTGGTCATGCTGAAAATCCTGTACTATTTTCATTAAATTTAATGCAATATTTATACTCTACTTTTGAATACGTTCCTGGTGCAACCAATGTTACGACAACTGCAAGCGAAGCCTTTTCCCTTAAGCGAGGCGTTTGTCAGGATTTCACACATGTCATGCTTGCAGTACTAAGAGCTAAAGAAATTCCAGCACGCTATGTGAGCGGCTATTTATACGTCGATGAAAACTCTGCCTTGGTCGGTGATATTGCAACCCACGCTTGGGTAGAAGTTATGATCCCAGGGATCGGCTGGATTGGTCTTGATCCAACTAATAATGTAGAAGTATTAGAAAATCACATTATTTTATGCATTGGCCGTGATTATTCGGATATAAGCCCAGTTGAAGGTGTTTATTCAGGTGGAAAGCATGATTTAACAGTCAAAGTGAGCGTCAAAGCATTGAATCATTTGTAAAATGGTATAAATTAAACCCCTGATTTTTCTACGCAAATTAGAAGAATCAGGGGTTTATTAAGATCTATTGTTTTCAGATTTAAATCTTCAATTTTGAGTCATTAAACTTTCAATATATCAAAAGAATTACTCTCGGTATCGTTCTTGATCATATAAGGATTATACAATACCCATTTCTTTTCCTATTTTTTCAATTTTATTTATGACTGTATTGAGCTGCTCCATTGTATGTGTAGCCATCACTGTAATCCGCAACCGGCTTGACCCTTTTGGCACAGTTGGTGGTCGAATCGCCGGAATAAAGACACCTTCATCCAGAAGTTTCTCAGAAAATTGCATAGCTTCATGGGCATCACCAATAAGAAGAGATAGAATTGGTGTTTCCCCTTCCGTAACTACAAAACCGGATTCCTCCAATTTCAAACGTAAATACTTAGCATTTTTCAACAATCGTTCCCTGCGTTCGGGCTCATTTTGAATAATAGCAATCCCTTCTCGCGCTGCTTCAATCGCACTTGGAGATAAACCCGTTTGGAAAATAAATGATCTAGCGTTATTCAGTAAATAGTTTTTTGCAATTGACGACGTCGCCACAAAACCACCTTCTGCACCAATCGCTTTACTCAACGTGCCTACTGTAAAATCAATGTCATCTTTCAATCCAAAATAATCAGCAGTACCACGACCATCACTTCCTAAGACACCTGTCACATGCGCATCATCAATCATTATGTAAGCATTGTATTTCTTTGCTAACGCAACGATTTCGGGAAGTGGAGCAATATCACCATCCATACTAAAGATGCCATCCGTCACAATTAACTTCTTTCCATCTCCACGTGAATGCCTCAATTTATGCTCTAAATCCACCATATCCGCATGTTCATAAACAATTGTTTTTGCTTGACTAAGTCGACAACCATCTATAATACTCGCATGATTCCAGGCATCAGAAAATATCATATCCCCTGCCTTCATCACACTCGAAATCACACCAATGTTCGCTAAATAACCACTGCTGAAAACAATAGCGGCTTCCGTTTTTTTAAAATCTGCAATTTCAGATTCAAGCTGTTCATGAATGACGAAATTTCCGGTTGTTAATCTCGAACCACCAGCTCCTGTACCGTATGTACTAATACCTTCAGATGCTTTCTTTCTCAATCGGAAATCAGTTGCAAGACCTAAATAGTTATTAGATGAAAAAAGCAAGAATTTCTTACCATTCATGATGATCTCGCTCTCATTTCCATTTGAAAACGAACGTAACTTCCTTGTCAACCCTTTCTCTTCTATTAATTGTAGTTCCCGCTGAAACCAATGATCCATTTTTCAATCCCCCTTAATGAGAACCGGTACGCTTTCTAAATAGTCTATAAAAGATTCTAGTTCAACTTCATCTGACACAAAATAAATACGCCCTCCACTCTCACAACCTTCTCTTTTTAACGGTGTAATTCTGACATAACCAATGGCACGATTACTTACATATCCAGTCACGTAATCTGGATCATCAGACCAACATAATTCTGCAATTGTAAACGGAGAATTCGCCACTTTCGTCGCCAAAGCCAATGCTTCACGGACACGCTCATTAAGCTCCTCATTAGTGTCTTGCCAATCGATTCGTGATACACGCACACCCTTTTGCCCCCGACCGTCAAGCCGTAAGCCGGTTTTACTATTTAGGATGATTGCCCCACGGAGGTTTTGATTACTAGCAAGTTGATGAAAAGCAACATTTAGTGCATGTTCCGAAACACCTAAAGATGTTAGTATCTTTCTTGCTTCACTATGGGCCTTTTCGATTGAAACCGCCTCAACTGTCGTAATTTCTAAGGGTGGCAAATACTGTATCTGATCATGCGCTATTTTTTCAACGGTAATTTGAATAAAGTCAGCATCTCCACGTGAATGATTACTTGCTTTATTCAATAGCTGTTTTACAATGGGCTCTATCTGAGATTTACTCCCTATCCGTTCACCACCAGATATATGCTTTTCCCCTAGTTCAGGACTTCTTTCAGCCGCACGCATTCGTATGCTATAACACGTTTTTAACATGATTATTACCTGCTACTTTCCTATTAATTGTTTGTAACAACTTCGTTATGGGATAAACACTAACAGCTGTGATTACCATGCCTGGAATAGCCAAAACTAATAACGGTAAAAATGGAGTCCCTAACGTAAAAGCCAAACCAAATCTAGCAATCGTTGTTCCAATGGGGCCTGCCAAAACAAGTACCGGAATGGAAGTCCCAAATAAAACAATAAGTAAGCCTACAGTCAATCGAAAAATTAAGGAGATCTCCACATTTAAGGTTGAGTGTATACCTAATAAAAATAAGATTAAACTTGCAATGATTCCTGCTAGAAAATATCGCTTAAATCCAAATACCGCAGCAATCGCAACTGCAATAGGTGCTGATAATTGAAATTCAGACCCAGGAAAACCTGTTGGAATTTTAAACATGCCTGTAACGATAATAAGACAAGCTAGCAATGAAATCTGGGCAAGATCATATGTAGAAAACTTTCGGATCATTTTATTCCTCCATCTTACTTTTGAAATACTTGATGTCATTTCCTCCTATTCCCCTCAAATTGAGTTAACCTTGATTAATAATAAGTTAACACAAAAATAGATTGGAAAGTAGATAAAATGGTAGGATTTTTTATTATTTGTGAAAAATACAGTTTTGTTTATTAGTAGGTTTCAAAAAATGAAGTTCGTGTTCCTCAGGCTAGAGAATGGCCACATGCTTTTTTCAGATTCCGCATCGCCACGAGCACCCTTGCACTTGGCTAGTTACTACTTCTGTCTTCACGGTTCAGGTATGTATTCTATAGATTCCATCCATGCTGGGTGCGCAAAAAAAGTATAGGCCCAATTAGCCTATACTTTCACACCTATAAACGTTAAATAAATATGTACAAAAATGCTTGTTTAACCAAGTACATTTTTGATTTCCTTTGTTACAGGAAGTGGCGAGCATGATAGACTTGACCGGTTAGCCAGCCCTTGATATAGCTGGGTTCTAGGCTATCGAATCATGCGAGTAGAGGCAGCGTGTCAAGTTGTAACTATTCACGCACTTGTATAGAAAAGTAGTTGATCAGCGAATGGGTACATGCTTAGAATAGCAAAAATGTACATTGTTATTTTGACATTTATACACACCTAGACCAGTTCTGATCTTTTCCCTTTCGATTCGAAGGTTAACAGCAGACGCCTATTCTTGTAATGGCACACTATCTATACACCTCTTTTATTCCCCCAAACAAGGGCATGCAACTGTGGCAGTACTTTGACATCTCTGAATTCCTCATCCTTAATCACTCTATCAATCAGCGCATGATATTTATCTAATAAATGTAGTATTAATCGTGAATTGTCAGTCGTCGTGAGATCATCATTACCGACTTGGAGATAAAAAGGAATCGTTGGATATCGATGGTGAATTTGTTTAGCATAATCGTAATCCTCTTGATTAAAAACGACTACTTTGAGGGATATATGATGATTACTGTTTCGTTTTTTTAGCTTTTCAAAGATATCAGTGAGCACCGAATAGTCTGTGGTCATTCCAGAACTAGGTGGCTTTGGCGAGATTGTCAGTTCATCAATCTCATACATCCATTTTTGCCACCTGCTTCCCTGTGTTTCCACTCCGACCTTTATGTCGTTTTCTTTTAAAATGGCAATGAGTTCTTCCAAATTTTGATAGAGTGCAGGATTGCCGCCTGAAATCGTGACAAATGAAAAACCATTGCCTCCAAGACGTTTCAACTCAGACCAAATCTCTTCCGCTGTCATTTGGACTATAAGATGCTTTCCGCTGCCATCCCATGTAAACGATGAATCACACCAAGAACAGGAATAATCACAGCCGGCAGTTCTCACAAACATTGTCTTCTGGCCAACGACCATTCCCTCACCTTGAATCGTCGGTCCAAAAATTTCGATAACAGGTACCTTACTCAACTTCCATCCACTCCCGTCTCGCTTCTGCATAGCTTGTCGGAGTTTCGTATAGCCTGATAAACTCTACACGCGCACCGTTATACCTTTGTTCATCAAGTAAAGCCTGAGCCAACTTTTCGTAAATCCAAACAACAATGTTCTCTGCCGTCGTATTCATGGGCGGAAGCGTTTCATTTAAATAGCGGTGATCCAAATGAATCTCTATTTTTTGTTTCCATATTGCTTTTATATCGCCGAAATCAATCACCAAACCGCGATCATCTGTGTATCCACTCAGTCCTAATATTACACGATACGTATGACCGTGTAGGTTTTTGCATTTCCCCTCATAATTATGTAAATGATGAGCAGCATCGAAGGTAAATTCTTTGCTTATGAGAACACGCTTTGCATGATAGATCAATTGATTTCTTTGAATATCTTCATCTATCTTTTGGAGCTTATCGACGATTTTAAAATCTGACATGTTTTAAGACTCCTTCCTGTAATTCAAATACTCATTAAGCCCTTTTTTTCGCAGTTTACATGCTGGGCATTCACCACAGCCATCTGCTATTACACCGTTATAGCAAGTCAACGTTCTTTCCCGTACAAAATCAAGTGCCCCAAGCTGATCAGCAAGCTCCCATGTCTGTGCCTTATTCAGCCACATCAACGGTGTATCAATCACAAAGGAATTATCCATCGATAAATTTAATGTTACATTCAAAGATTTAATAAAAACATCTCGGCAATCCGGATATCCGCTAAAATCCGTTTCACAAACGCCAGTTACAATATGCTTAGCTCCTACTTGGCTCGCTAAAACGCCCGCAAATGAAAGAAAGAGAAGATTTCGACCAGGTACAAAAGTCGATGGAAGCTCACCATTTTCTCCGTCTTCCACCTTTATGTCTTGTCGTGTCAACGCATTCGGAGCAAGCTGATTCAGGAGTGACATATCAAGAATGTGATGCTTAACACCGAGATCCTCTGCTATCTTCTTCGCACATTCAATTTCAAGATGATGCCTTTGACCATAATCAAAAGTTACTGCCTCTACCTCTTCAAAACGTTCTTTTGCCCAAAACAAACAGGTTGTACTGTCCTGACCTCCACTAAATACAACAATTGCCTTTTCCTGCTTCATCTATAAAAACTCCCTTATATCGAAAAACAGTACTCTAAGAAAAAGTGCTGTTTTCTTCTTAGTTTTTTAACGAATATTGTGTGCCTTAATAAGTTAAATACTTCAATCTTTCTTAACGGCTTCGGCCAGACATAAAAAAACCCCCTTGTAAAATGTTTCCCAACACTTTTCAAGAGAGGCATCACCAATCATTCTATTAAAACATAAGTAAAAACATAAAAAAAGCCACGTCCGATATGGACATGGCATATTGTCATGTTTCCATAGTTTTTTATAGAGGGTATTTGCTATGAACCTCTCCCGTTCTAGTCCGGGCATTCTTTTCTTCAATATAATACAAAAAATAGTATAAAACGTCAAATGGATTTTTATAAAAAAATCTTCCCCATAAATGCTTCTCTGGAATAACCACTGTTATACTGCTCTATGTTTTAGCAGTACACTAAACACGATACGGTTCACCTTGATTAGGCTAAGTGAGGATTTAAATAGTCATATTGCCTCAATAAATCACTATTCCATTGTCTAGAACAGATTTATTTTGCACCTGATTTCCTAAAATATATAGCTTTTTCAAATTAGGCAAATTCACTAATGGCTCTACATTTGAAATAGCGTTATTTTCCAAATGAAGCACCTCAATTTGTTGCCAATTCCCCATAAAACTTAACGATTGTAGTGAACTATCTTGTATTGTGAATGAACGCAGAGCTGAAAAGCCAGCAAAGTAAGGCATAACCTTATCAACTTCATGCACCCAGTCACCATTACCTATTCGGAAGGATACATTATTCAAAGTTAAATGTTCCAGTATGTTGTTGTTAAATGAATTTTGACTATTAATTTGAAACTTACACTCATTACAATTTAACGTTTTTACATGCTGTAAATTGAATAATTCACTCGTCTCTTCATAAAAAGATGTTTCATTTAAATTTATGGTTTGCAGATTTGGCAAACGATTTAAAGAACGAATGCCTGTAAAATCGCCAGACTCCATTGCTGTAAGTTGTTCTAGCTGTGGATATTTCAGTAATTCTGCTCCATTCAAATACGACTGTCCCCCACTTATCTCAACAGTTAAATCTTTTAAAGCAGGTGCCTCTAACTTGGATAAGAAAGAACTTTTTAATTCGGCTTTTTTTAAATGGGGTGCTACAATCGATGCTATTTGGCCACTATAACCAGTTATCGATAAATCGGTCAGTGAAGTCAGGCTGTTCACAATATCATACAATTCTAATTTATAAAGAGAAGCTAAACGCAACTTTGTCAATGAAGACTTATTTCTAAGGTGTTCTACATTCGTAATATCCATATTTTCAAGATCAAGCGATTGCAAGTTAGGCATGTTTTGTATAAAATCAAGCGTTTTTAAATTTTTCACCGCTGTTAGTTTCAATTCTTGTAATTGATTCAGTGAATAGAACGAGCTAAAATCTGTCGCTTCACTCAAATCTATTGCTAACGACTCTAAATCAGTTAATGAAGACAACCACTTCAAATCATTGGCAGATCTTAAAGACAATGATTTTAATGGCAGTTTATTCAGAAGAGCGAAGTCTGTAACCGTCTCGGTGTGATACGAAATTTCAAGTGATTGAAGATTAGGAAACTCTAATAATAAAGCAAGTTCATCATTACTTCGGATTTGGATAGAGAGCTCTACAACATTAGACTTATCGCTGAAATATTCAGCAATTTTACTAAATGATTCATTAAAGCTACCTGTATAGCTTTTTAAACCTTCCAGATGTCGGAAGCTTACATTTTCACTTTGTGATATTTCATAATCACCCATCAAATTCAATACCGTCAGACCAGTAAAGGCTTCAAAATCTTTTTGTTCGATTTTTTGTGTATTTAATAACTTATCCATAATAATATAGTTAGAAATTTTGGCTTGCTTATTTGTAAACGGATCGTCAAGACTGTAATCAAAATGCCATTGATCTTCAGAATAGTATATTTTTAAATAACGGATACTTGCGATTTCTTCTTTAGTTGGCATTGCTTCACCTTTATTAAAAATATCTTTTAAAAAGAATAAAAGAACTTCGCTTTCAGGCATTTTCCGAACAGCTAGGTCCTTATGGTTACCATATTCTGTTTGATTGCCGCTCAAAAGAAAATAGCCAAGGAATATACAAAGGATGACAATCGGTATTATTAAAAGCGCTTTTAAATTCGGTTTTGGACGTGTAGCTTTATTCGCAGAAGTTGTACCATAATAATTATTAATCGTCTGATCAACATAATAAACTTTATTTTCTTTCAACATTATTTCAGTTTCACAAAAAGGACATTTGAATGATTGTCCCTCTCTATATTCAATTTTCCCATTACAATTCGGACAATTTAATTTAATGAATTCCACTGGCAATCCCCTCTGCAGCTCTATTTTTATTAAGCTTAGTTGCCTGAAAAATAATTGTCAATATTTCTATTAAACACCAATTATTTCACACCTTTAGACCTACAAAAAAAAAAGCCACCTATGAGGCGACTTTTTTGTGTGTATTCACTCTTTTATACAATAAGTTTAAACTTCTGATTTACTATTACTTGTGATACGGAGGATAAGTGAGGTTATTATACGGAACTCAAATATAAATTTAACGAAGTCTCTACTTCCTTCGCAACAAGCTCCACAAAGTCCCTATAATCCTCTGTCGTAAGAGTTTTGAAGTTTATTCATCACGATCAAGCGCTTCTTTTACAAATGTAGGAAGGGCGAATGCACCAACGTGTAAATCTGTATTGTAATAGTTCGTTTTTAGAGCGAATTTGTCCCAAGCATCTACTTGAACATCTTTAATTGGATGTAACGCTTTTGAAGCAAATCCGAATAGCCAGTGTCCCGATGGATATGTTGGCATATGGAATTGATATACGCTTGCGATTGGGAAAATACCTTTAATTTTTTTATGTGCTTTACGCATGTTTTCTGCATACTCCGCGAAATATGGTGATTCGTGTTGGTTAATTAGAATTCCTTTTTCGTTTAATACACGATAACATTCTTTATAGAAAGCTGTTGTAAATAAACCTTCACCGACTGAAATTGGATCAGTAGAATCTACTAATATTAAATCGAATGATTGATCAGCTGCGTTTTGAACGTAAGCTAAGCCATCATCGAAAATCATTTCCATACGTGGATCTTCTTCAACACCAGCAGCTGTAATCGGAAGGTATTTTTGGCTTAAACGGAATACTAACTCATCGATTTCAACCATTACTACTTTTTCTACTGATGAGTAACGTAGTACTTCACGAGCAGTACCACCATCACCACCACCGATAATTAATACTTTTTTTATATCTGGATTGGTAGCGAATGCTGGGTGCGTAATCATATCATGATAAATGAACTCATCTTTTTCGTTGACCATCATCAATCCGTCTAAAGTGAAGAAAGTACCAAACTCCTCACCTTTATAAAAATCTATTTTTTGGAATGGAGATTGTTCACTATGAATTTCTTCGTTGTATCCGATTGAAAATTTACAGTTATTGCTCCATTGTTCTGTATACCATTTCATTAAATCACGTCCTCTAATACTTCTTGTTTTACTAGAATTGTATCAATTTCTTGTTCTGCAAATTGGCGAATTTTATCAGCCATTCCACGAGGTACTTCAAATGATTCTGTCTTTTTCGCTTGCAGTTTTTGTTCTAAATATTCTGCTGCTTTCCAAGGACTTACTGAGTCGCCACAAGTATAAACATCTACAGAAGCAAATCCGTATTCTGGCCAAGTATGAATCGTTAAATGTGATTCAGCAATAATGACTGCACCCGAAACACCATATGGGTTGAAATGATGGAAGCAAGATTCTACAATTGTTGCCCCAGAATAGTCTGCAGCTTCATTCATAAACTGCTCGATTAAAGCGTTTTGCTCAATAATTTCACTTGGGCAACCATAAAATTCGATTAATACGTGTCTACCTAATGTTGATAATTCAATGCTCATTTATCTATCTCCCTTACGACTGTTATAAAATTTTCTTCTTCAGTTTCGTTTAGAACATTCCCAAAATTAAGAAAATAGAAGTTATATAATTCTACTAATTCCTCTGAAATAACTTCTCCGGGGATTACTAATGGTATTCCCGGTGGATAAATCATTAATGAATCTGCACTAATTCGACCTACCGCATCATAAATTAAAATTGTTTCTGTTTCTGCATTACACGCCTGTTGCGGTGTCATTGCTAATCTATTTATTTGATTCGCTGTCACATAAACTGACTGAATCGCATCTTTTTTAGCGTGATTTAGTTCTATATCTTTTAACGCATGTACTAATTTACCAATTGTTTCATTCGTATCAGCATGACTAATGACTGCCATTATGACATAGCCTTCAGCAAGTTCTAATTGAATTCCGTACTGTTGTTTCAATATTGTGTAAACTTCAAAACCAGTTAAACCGATATCGTTCACACGAATAACAAGTTTCGTCCAATCATAGGATTGATTGAAATTTTGATGTACGTATTCAGCTTTAAGTACTTCATAGCGTGAATTATTTTCAATTTCTTCAACTGCCGCATCAACAATTGACTTTAAATTGCTATAACGTTGTTGTCCATACAACGCTAAATCCCTTCGTGCTACATCTAAAGAACTCATTAATAAATAATTTGCACTCGTCGTTTGCAGCCTATTTAATACCTTTTGCAAATGCTTCGAATCAATTCTTTTTTCTTGTAGTAAAAGAAGCGAACTTTGCGTTAATGAACCCCCAGTTTTATGCATACTCATCGTTACTGCATCTGCACCAGCACTAATTGCATCGTTTGCATCTGGTAAAAATGTTAAATGCGCTCCGTGTGCACTATCAACTATAACTGTTACATTTTGTTCATGTGCGAGTTGACAAATTTCTTGCAGTTTATTCATCGAACCAAAATAGGTTGGATACGTCACAAGTAAAGCTTTCGCTTGTGGATTTTCTGCAAGCGCCGATTTTACATGTTCAACTGAAATTCCGTGTGCAATACCAAAATGTTGATCAACTTCAGGTTGAATAAATACTGGTTTTGCTCCACTTAATATAATGCCGTTCATAACTGATTTATGGCAGTTACGAGGAACGATCAATGTATCTCCTTGTTTACATGTCGCTAAAATCATCGCCAGAATACCTACAGTAGTACCATTTACTAAAAAGTAAGCGTAGTCTACATTAAATGCTTGTGCAGCTAATTGCTGAGCTTCTTTAATAACCGATTCCGGATGACTTAATAAATCAAGTTCCTTCATCGAGTTTACGTCCATTCTTAATGTCATTTCTCCTAGCGTCCATTTTAATGGGTTTTCTTGTAGCCCCATTTTATGTCCAGGTACATCAAACGGCGTAACTTCTTGTTTAGCATAATTGACCAAAGCTTCAAATAATGGCATGCGGTCTTGAGTGGCTAAAAATTCTTCTGTAGCCACTCGATCTTGCACGCACTGCATTATTGTCCAATAGCAACTGCTAAGAGTTGCTGTAATTCCGAAACTTTGTCTGTTATTTCCCAAGTTACGTTTACATCACTACGTCCAAAGTGACCATAAGCTGCAACTTGTTGATATTGTGGTTTACGTAGATTTAGCATGTTAATAATGCCAGTTGGAGTTAAGTCGAATAATTGACGAATCGCTTTTAAAATTTCTTCTTTCGCTACTTTTTCTGTAGCAAATGTTTCTAAAGCGATACTAATTGGTTCACTTACACCAATTGCATATGATAATTGGATTTCACATTTATCTGCCAAGCCTGCTGCAACAATATTTTTCGCAACGTATCGCGCTGCGTAAGCCGCTGAACGGTCAACTTTTGTACAGTCTTTACCAGAGAATGCACCACCACCATGACGAGCCGCGCCGCCATAAGTATCAACAATAATCTTACGTCCTGTTAAACCTGCATCTCCGTGTGGTCCGCCTACTACGAAACGACCAGTAGGATTAATTAAAATGCGGAAGTCTTCATTCATACCAAATTGCTTTGCAACAGTTTTAATTACATTTTCTGTAACATAATCAATGAATGCAGCTCGGTCAAAATCATCATCATGTTGTATTGACATTAAAACAGTATCAATTTTAGGTTGCATACTATCTGTATAATCAATTGTTACTTGTGATTTCATATCTGGGCGAGCCCATTTGAATTGACCATTTTTACGTTGCTCCGTTGCACGTTTTACAAGCATATGCGCCATTTCAATTGCTAAAGGCATATAGTTCTCAGTTTCATTAGTCGCAAAACCGAACATAATCCCTTGGTCACCTGCACCAACTTCTTTTGTATCGCTTGAAGAATCAACACCCATTGCGATATCAGGAGATTGCGTGTGTACTAAAACTTGTACATTGCAGTTATGACCATCAATGCCGAACTTATCATCTGTGTAACCAATGCCGATTAGGGTATCACGGGCAATTTTTTCGATATCAAGTTCTGCTTTTGTTGTGATTTCTCCACCAACAATTACTGTGTTTGTAGTTGTGAATACTTCACATGCCACACGTGATAACGGATCTTGTGATAATGCTGCATCTAATACTGCATCTGAGATTTGATCTGCAATTTTATCTGGATGTCCTTCCGATACAGACTCCGATGTGAATAATACTTTTTCTGACAATTTTCACTGCTCCTAACAAAATAATAGATTTTAGGGCATAAAAAAAAGCTCACCCAATTTAAGGAAAGCTTCGAATACTATCAGCTGCTGTTCCTCTTATTGTTCACAAAAGTAAATTTTGTGCTCAGGTTCGGCCCACTGGATTTAATTCATTTTGAACTAAATTGTTTGGCCACCGTATCTTCGACCCCTCGTCTCAACGGTTATTAATAAGAGCTATATTATTATGCTGAGACTCATATTAAGTCATAAACAATTGAGTGTCAATTTATTTTTTCATGAATTATTGCTATGAAAATTAATTCATATACCCTTTTGCACACAAAAATACTAAGCGCAACACATTATATTTATTATTAAAAATGAATAATAATACACTCTAGGTATTATATTAATAATAATAGAACGAACTCCTATTAAATTTGTTAATAGATGCGTCAAAATAACATATTGTAAGCATAAAAAATTTTAGATCAGTAAAGGTAGATATAGGAATTTTTAGAGTCTTTTATTTATAGAAAATATTTAAATTTCTATAATTCAGAATATTATTTTCGGTCAATTATAGAGTTCTTCTGAAGGAATATTGATAAGTGTTATTGGATAAAGGTAATCATATTTATAAATTCATTAACATATAAATGTTTCCTCTTAGTAAGTAAACGATCTAAAAGGTGATACATTAATTTGTATCACCTCTAGCTATGTTTTAAAACCGACTCTATTTATGATACGGTTCACTGCACCAAGTTCTAGCTGCATTTTTTATAAAAATTTATAAACTATTTTATGCAAAATTTCGAACATCGTTATTTCGGCCAAATTTATAAACCGAGACTAGAAAAAATACGGCGGCAAACGCTAGTAGAATCAAAAAATTAAGGTAAAGACTGACAAAATCATGTCCCTGCTGTAGTTGGCTTATAGTATCAAGTACCCATCGTTGCGGCATAAAGTTGGCAATTTTCTGGATGGTCTTCGGCATAATTTCAAAAGGAAAAAAACAACCTGACAAGAGACACGATGGTGTCAAGATTAAATTTTGCAGCGCACTCGCCATCCCTGAACTATTAGAAAAGGAAATGAGCATTAGCGATAGACCTGCTGCCACTAAAGCAAACAAGATTAAAATGATGGACATTTGCCAAATGGACACATGCATCTCAATATGGAAGATATTCGTTATAACCAGTAGCGTAAAAATGATTTGGGCAACCATTACCAGCATACTGACAGCGATATTCGCAAGTACATACTTCCTGGCATTAATCGGCGTTGATAACAGACGGAAATAGGTACGATTTTCTTTTTCCTTCATAATGATTGTCGCAAAGTTTCCTGCTGATATTAGCAAAATCATTAACAAAAAGCCGATGGTCCGATTCGTCATATTTTTACCTTTTGAGGTATCTTGCAGTGTCTCTACATGAAACTTGAAATCAGCCTGTTGATAGCGGGCAGACATTTTTTGATACGCATCTTGATCACCATTTGCAGCCTTATTTAAGGCCATAACATTATCAAGATACTGGTAAAGATATGATTTTACAAAGCCGGTAACTTCAGCTCCTTTAATCGAGGCCAGCTGTATATGATCCGGGTTTCCTGTTTGAATACTTTCTGAGAATCCTTCGTCCAAAATAATAGCACAATCTAATTGCCCTGCAGCAATTTGATCCTTCATAGAAGATTCATTGACATTGACCAGGTCCATATTTTTCAAGTGTTTTAGAAAATTTACTGTATCTCCCGCAATCTGCCCCGAGTCATGATTGATTACCCCAACTTTCAGTGCTTGTTGGCCGCTTCCTACATAAGCCATAAAGGCAATGACAATTCCAATGAGCGGCCCACCAAAGTATAGAAAAATATTTCCTTTTTTCCTAAAAGCCACACTAAGAATTTTCTTCATCAGCCAGATTATATCTTTCATCATAATCCCTCCCTTCTTTGGAATGAAATGATGGCAATCGTTAAAAATAGAAGCGAAATCCCAAGATTTAAGGTGATTGGCAGCATCGCAGCCGATAGGTCATTGGCATAGATGATTTTCGTAATCCCCCGGTTTGACCATGTAAGCGGTGATAAATCCGCTATAAATTTAAGTGCCCCCGTGGCACCTTCAATTTTGAAATAGGCGCCACCAAAGTATGACGCAACCTGAACCACCAGGATGATGATTGTTCTTGAAGCCTCATGTGTTTTTGCCACATAGCTAACACCAAGGCCGAAACTGACCGCCAAAAATACTTCCGATATTAGGATAAGAAGAATCCACCCAATATGGCTTCCCCAGTCCACTTTATACACATAGTGGCTAAAGATGATAATTACAATAATACAGATCATGTTAACAAGAACACAGCCAATAATTTTCCCGAGAAAAATCTCACCTTTTCGAATCGGGGCAGCCAATAATCGAATCGAAGTATGATTGACTCTTTCATTGCGAAGAAGTCCCATTCCATACAGCGCCGTATAAAGGGCAATCATCGTCGTCATTACTATCGCATAGTAGTCCATCGAACCGGGCTCCTTCGTTGACTGCAGTGACGTTTCTTCTATAAAATCATGCTTGGCCGGGCTTGCTAAAACAGTACTGACTTTTGCTGGTTCAACACTTGCTACCGCAGCCGTAAGATTATATTTATCAGCAAATGCGGTCAGCATCCCTTGGAGAATACTTTCCTCGATGCTATTTTGGCTGCTGCCATATAATTTGAGTCCTTCATTGGTCACCTCAACAAAGGCAGTGTAGTGATTTCCTTCTACCTCCTTTTCCCCATTCACCCCGTCAGCTGCCTTCTTAAAATTAATGCCGGTGTCTTTAGCTTCCTTGATAAACGCATGAAAATAGGAAGAAATCTCTGAGCTAGCAGTAGTTCTATATAAGACATGAACATTGTCGACTTTTATTATATGATCAAAATCTTTGGATAAGGCGGAACCAAGAATCAACATCAAGACAATGGGAAAAGCCATCATTAATATAAATGTATGGTAATCCCGGAAGCTTACTTTAATTTGCTTCCAAATAATGTTAAGTACATTCAAAGAAATAACCTCCTTCTAATCTCTTAAGTTCCTTCCAGTAAGTGTTAGAAATACGGTTTCCAGATTCGGTTCCTTTTCCTCCAGTGAACTGATTTCAATCCCTTGATTCATTAAATACAAAAGAATATTATTTAAATTGTTTACGTCTATTTCCGAATTGATTTTGATCAGGTTCTCTTCCAAAAGGACAGATTTTACCCCATTGATTTCCTTGATCTTCTCTAAATCGATTTGTTCAATCGATTTTGCCTCAATCCAAATATCCTTTGTATTGGTAATAATCGCGATTAATTGCTCCTTCGTGCCTTCCGCAATCACCTTGCCGTGATCCATAATGGAAATCCGTGTACAGATTTCCTCCACCTCATCCATATAGTGGCTTGTATAAATAATCGTGCATCCCATCTCATTTAACTTGCGAATCGATTGTAGGATATAGTTCCGCGAATGCGGGTCAATTCCGACCGTTGGCTCATCCATAATAATCAACTTCGGACGATGGGCAATGGCACAAGCAATATTCAACCGTCTTTTCATCCCGCCGGAAAAATTCTTCGGAAACTCCTTCTGCTTATCAAGCAGGCCAACAAATTCTAATGCCTTTTGAGCCAGAGCTGTTAATTCCTCCCCTCTTAGCCCATATAATCCTGCAAAAAATTTCACATTTTCAAAAGTAGTGAGTTCTTCATAGATCGCCAAATCCTGTGGTACAATCCCGATATTCATCTTTGCAAAGCGGCTGTGTTTCCCGCTGTTTTTCCCAAGAACGTTAATTTCACCCTCGCTGCAGCGCAGGAGCCCAGCAATCAGATTTATAGTGGTACTTTTTCCAGCACCATTGGGTCCTAAAAGCCCAAAAATTTCACCTTCGCTTATGGAAAAAGATATATTATCAACAGCAAGAAAATCATCAAACTTTTTTGTTAAATTTTTCACTTCAAGTACCTTCAAATGATTTCACCCCTCGTTAACTTTCTGTCTTCATTATAAAAAAAAGGATGAAGCCGCATAAGTGCAACAATTCATCCTTTTCACATGAAAAATTTCATATTTTTTTGGTTACCTTTTTCATTGGAACAGTGGTTCAGGCACCATGCGTATTTTCCACAATTATATTGTTTATTGGATTGGAATTAACATCGTGACTGAAAAGCCATCAGTTCCGTCCACAATAATCTTTCCATTGATTGATGCGGTCCGTTCCTCCATTCCAATCAATCCAAGCCCTTTTTTTACCTTTTGGATTCCAACTCCATTATCCTTCACTTCCACTTTGATCATCGTGTTGAGGACGTGAATTTCAATGGAAACCGTCGTCGCTTCCGAATATTTAAGGGCATTTGTTAAGGACTCTGTTAAATTTTCCTGAATAATTTTCCACTGAATCGGGGTGATCCGTTCCATATTTCCCTTATAAACAAAGGGCATATTCATCGAATGTTTGGCAGAAAACTCTTCTATGAATAATTTCATCCGATTTATGCCCATTTGTTCTGTAGGTGGCTTTAAATTTTTCAGGGTCATTCGGATATTTTCGATACCCAATTTTGAAATATTAATAGCATTTTGCAGCAATTCTAGAGCTTTCACCTGATCAGATCCCACCAACCGCTTGGCCGCCTCCATTTGAATGAGTGCGCCGGTCATCGAATGGCCAATTTTATCATGAAATACTTGAGCAAGGCGATTCCTCTCTTCCAATTTAAACGTATATTCAGATTGCCTGATAAATTCATTATTTTCATTCAAGCTTTTCGTTATCTTCTGAAGATTTTTCCTCATCATATCCAATTGATCCTCTTGCCTTTGCAGTCGTGTAACAAACTGCAGAAGCATCATATAAATGAGACAACTTAGAGCTGCCACCAGTCCATATTGAAAACTTAAATCATCTTGAAGCCAAATAAGTGGCAGAAATACCAAGATTAGCATCATAAACCGTTTTTCCAGATTAATAGGAAAAAATTCGCATAGATTTAACGGCAGCAGAATGATAAAAAGTGGATGTACCTTATAATAGGAAAAAAGAATTTGGACCAGTGAGAGAAATAGAACAACCTTCTTTATCCTTTGTCGCTTGACGATATAGAGCACAATATTGATGATCAAATAAAGCAGAAGGGAAAAAATAATCCAGGGGATATTCTGGACCGGGAATGTGACATGAATAAACCAGAGCGACAAATATCCTAATAATATGAGTTTACTAAGAATGATGAAGAATTCCATGTTAGTGAATTCTTCCCGTTAAAAAGTAAATCGCAATTTGCGTGCGATGACTCAACCCCGTTTTATTAAAAATAGAAGTAATATAGTTGGCAATCGTTCCTTCAGAAATATAAAGTTGTTTGGAAATCTCCTTATTTGAAAACCCCTTTGCAATTAAAGCCATAATATCCAATTCCCGCTCACTAAACAGGCTCGTATCTACTTTACTTTCCTGCTTATTTTCCATCAAATTGGATTTTATTTTCTCCAACACAACGTCCTGCATGATGCTATTGCCATTATACACACTAGTAATCGCTTCACGAATTCGTTCCGGGTCATTATTTTTCAATAAATAGCCTTTGGCGCCATTCTTAATGGCATCCAAAATATACTCGTCATCATCAAAAGTAGTAATAATTAACGGCTTTGTCTTTGTTTGTTCACTAATTAATTTGGTTGCTTCCACACCATTCATATTCGGCATCCGCACATCTAATAAGACCACATCGATTTCATGCTGTTTACAGTAATCCAGCGCCTCTAGCCCGTCATTTACCGCAGCTACCACTTCGAATTCTTCATATGTATTTAATATTATTTTCATTCCTTCACGAATAAAAGAATTATCATCAGCAATCAGCACTTTGATTTTCATTTTCCCACCATCCTCTTCCATTATCATATGGTATCATAACGCATTAATAAGTGTTAGAAAATATTCGGCTTTTAGGTAAAAATTTGAAAATAAAAACAATTCCCATATATCGATGAATTCGACAAAATGTGAGTTAAGACAGATGCTTATAGTAGA
The DNA here is from genome assembly GCF_041262385.1 of Lysinibacillus sp. RC46. Classification (NCBI taxonomy): domain Bacteria; kingdom Bacillati; phylum Bacillota; class Bacilli; order Caryophanales; family Bacillaceae; genus Lysinibacillus; species Lysinibacillus sp. RC46. The sequence continues at coordinate 24,710 of NZ_JBGCCF010000025.1, forward strand.
TAAAAGCGATTGCTATAGATTAGTAGCAATCGCCTTTTATAAAATCTCATTTACTTATGGTACGGTTCACCGAAACTAATATGAAATTGTATTACCTATTTTCGATCGTACGCCTATCTCTATTGTTAAATGATAAAACAGGACATCTTTCTTCAAGTTACCTGCACCGTTAGCACAAGAAGCATTGCTCTAATTGAACAATCGTCCCCCTTACTTTAAGTGCATTTATTCATTGCTATTTAAAGAATAAATGAAAGTACATATTATTAATTATGCCTCGGCATTATCTCTCCCAAAATAAAATACCACCGTCACCTGCAACTACAAAATAATTACCACTAAATGAAAATCCATAGCAATACAAAAATCCTCTATAAATGCGAACACAATTTTTATTGTATCCTTCGACCAAACAGTCCTCAAACGCAGGTTGTTAAATTATATCTTCACAAGAGTATAGAGGAGATACTCTTTGTAAACTATCCCCGAATTTATTACTGATTGGCAGTATCCCCCCCATATTTGCCTGCCAATTTTATTGATTTATCTTTTAAAATGTCAAAGCCTTCACAAATTAAAAGGGTTTCATCTAAGTCAAAGTCATCTGAATAATCTCGAGACATTTTTTCTGCTTTTGCTAAATCTATAATTCCTCTACCATTATTAGATACGACAAGTAATAAATCGGATGATTAATCAAAGCCGAAATATTCAAATCCACCAATACTAAAATTACCCTTAAAAGTCCAACCAACCGGACCTTTAGCATAAGGTATTTGTTCTAATCTGCTATATATATTTTTTCTATGTTTCTCAAATGCCTTACTTTTAAAGTAATCCATGATAACCTCTATTATTGAACTATTTTTTTATTAAAAAACCATCTTTATTCAAAACGCCCTTGCCTTTCAGTAAGCACCCATTTTCGGACATAGCCCATCTTTTCTTGAATATTTTCGATTGTTTTTTCACTTTGAAATGCCTTTTGCATGACAGTGTAGCGCAAATCCGTAGCTCTCACATTCGTATCGATATCCTTTGACATCGTTTGGAAAATTCGCTCAATTGTTTTCGTTGAAATGGCTTTTGATTGACTAGCCTCGCTAACCCAAAGCCATTCTCCTAACTTTCCTTCATGTAACTCCTCTGTTGCCTCTTTATAGTACGCGAGCATGTCCATTAATATCGGCGAAAGCTTTATTTCTCTACGTCCATTATTGTTAGCAATGTAAACTACAGATGAATCAAAGTTAATATGAGCCCATTTCATACGTACAAGCTCTGCTGGCTTACATCCTGTTTCCATCAGTATTTGGACGATGCAGCCATTACGCCTTGCCAACCATGCATGCTCCACAGTTTTGGCGTATTGAAAATAAGTTGGCCAGATATTCGCAATTTGCATCAATTGCTTATTAGTCAGTAATGTTAAAGCTTCTTTTTGCCTCTTTTTTGGCTGTAAAATGCCCTCATAGTCAAATGGCTCCACCCACTCTCTTAAAAAGACAAAGTCTACAAAGCCTCGTATTGTAGCAATTTTATGATTAAACGTGTTGACATTTGCATAAGTCTCTTTTAAATAATTACTATATACAAATAACAATTCTTTTAAATGATGATCCACATACAAGTAGTTATTGTCATGAGCAAACACTAAAAATTGCTGTCCATCGATATTGTACTGCTTTTTAGTAGCTGCGCTTTTCTTTAAAGAATTTAAAAGTAATAAATAACTGTTCCATGCTTCCCCTAGCGTGACCATCTGGCTACCTCCTTATTAACTGTGCGTGTTTTTACTTTAGTTTACTATATTTTGGGTGCGTACGTTTATTATTAATTTATATAAATTGTAATGTCGGATAATCTGTAGTATACATACACGATCCTGCCTCCACTGTTCAAATGGTCCGCTAGCAGTGTCTCATATCTTTTGCTTTCTTACAATAGTAATTCCACTCTTACTGTTGTAGTACAATTTCTTTAAAATGCCTCTATTCTTGTATAACAGGACTTATTTACATGAAAATTCGTATAATTTAGTGTTTATTGCCGTTTGTGTTATATAATAAGTGTATCAACTAAAACATGTAGGGGGCTTTTCAAATATGCAAGTAAAAACAACTCGACTTGAAGCAGAAGACGCAAAGATTATTTATCAAGAAACAGCTGGCCTAGCGATTATTACGATCCATCGCCCACAGGCTAAAAACGCGCTAACAGCAAATATGTGGGATCAATTAGCTAAAATTGCCCTACAAGTATTAGGTAATCCGAAAAATAAAGTATTGATTTTACGCGGCTCTGGCGAAAACTTTACGGCCGGCTCTGATATTAAAGAATTCAACGCTATTTCCCTTGAAAAAGCCGAAGAAGCATTTGTACATATGGAAAAAACGATTTCCACAATTGAGCGTTTACCAATTCCAACGATTGGCGTCATTAATGGACCCGCAATGGGCGCTGGCTTAGAGCTTGCATTAGCTTGCGACATTCGCATTGGCTCAGAAAAAGCAAAGCTTGGGATCCCGGTCGGTAAATTAGGGATCACCTTAAATAACAAATTTGCCCAGCGTTTAGTTCAACTAGTTGGCCCTTCTACAACGAAGGATTTAGTATTTACCGGTCGTATGTTTAAAGCTGAAGAAGCTTTCAAGCTAGGCATGCTTAACTATTTAGTCACTGAAAAAGATTTAAATAAATACATGATTCGCATGGGTAAGCTTGTTGCAGGAATGTCTCCTGAATCTTTACTAGCTGTAAAGGAATCTGTGCAAGAATGCGTGGACAGTGCTCCAACATTATGGCAAGGTTCAACACCGTTTGTTGGTAAAGATTTTGAAGAGGGCTGCCGTGCCTTTGTAGAAAAACGTCAACCTCGCTTTACACGTCAATCAAAATAAAAAAACAGGTACTCTACTCGCCCTCATGCGAATGGAGTACCTGTTTGTTAAGATTTCCGCTTTAGCACGACCGATTTAATGTTGAGATGAATCGCATCTAATTCATAACCAAAATGTTGATGAAATTCCTCTTGTATCATTTTTTGTAATGCATACAATCGATCTGGTAAGGAATAATTAATGGGGAGCTTTAGCTGTAATGTAATTGTTGCTTGTGCTAGATCACCTAATGCGAATTGTACGTGCTCGACTTTGTGTACAATATCATGCTTGGCACAGCAATATGTTAGTAACTGCACGTAAACATGTTTTCCAATATCGATATACTCCTGTTGAAAATCAGGGCGAACAATCGTCGTCTCCCCTATTTTTTCACGCTTTGAAGAGAAAATCTCCATCCCTCTTTGAACGAGTCGTATAAAAAAGTTTTGTTCGACTTGTCGATACGGTATTGGCATGACGTGCTTACCTTGTGTCTGTCGAATAAAGCGAGCTTTGGCAATTTCTTTTTGGGAACGTACGTCTTCAACATAGTAATATTGATCAATAGGACCAAGCTCTAGCTGTCGAGCTATCGTTTTTGTCATTTTATCGGATGTTCCGATCAGTAAAATCGATTGTACTTTATATGTATCAAGTGCTTTTTTTACTTCCTCGCGATGTGTATCATCTGTAAAAATAGCTCGACGAACGGCTGTTATCGTATTTTTCTCAAATTTTGCGGAGATTCCCGCTACTTTCACACCATCGACAATGAGAAGACCATCATCAATAAGAGCCTCTACTCCGATTTTATGAGCGAAAACAAGTGCACTTGTACTTTTCCCTGTTCCACTTGGACCACTTAAAGAATAAACGTTCATGACTAACAGCTCCTTTTCATTTCATGATAGCAGAAACGTAACAGTTTTTCCGTCATATAATATTGTTTCCATCATTAGTTAAAATATTTCCGCTAGTCTACGCACACATCTTCTTCATTATAGAAATATATTCTTTTTTCAGAATAACTTTCCCTTTATGTGCTTTAGTATGATAAAATGTGAACTACTATTCTGTTATAGAACTATAAGGAGTGTACTAGTTTGAAAATCGTACCATCTAAAAAAATGTCTTTATTTACAGCAGCAATCTTCGGAGATTTAAAAAATCATGCCAAGCTACAGGAAGCAAAAGGCATGAAATTGATTGACTTAAGCTTAGGTAGTCCAGACCTCCCCCCTGACGCTAAAATTCGCGAGCATTTATCGTATAGAGCAGGCTTAGCAGAATCCTACGGGTATACATTAACAGGCACGCAACGTTTTTATGAAGCTGTTAGTCGTTATTATAAACGTCGTAGCAATGTAGATTTAGATCCCGCTTCTGAAATCATTCAAACAATTGGCTCTCAAGAAGGTTTAGTACATTTACCAATCGCCTTTTGTGATCCAGGAGATATTGTTTTATCCACAAACCCAGCTTACGTTGCCTATGATGCAGGAATTCATCTAGCAGGTGCAACTCCCTACTATATGCCTCAAACAGCTGATAACGATTATTTACCAGACTTAGACGCTGTTCCTGAAGATATTGCGCAAAAAGCAAAACTACTAATTTTAAACTTACCAGGTAATCCAGTGCCTGCAATGCCTTCAATGGCTTATTTTGAAAAAGTCATTGCCTTTGCGAAAAAATATAACATCATCGTTCTACATGATGCAGCATATTCTGAGTTCTACTTTACAGGTGATGGACCAATTAGCTTCCTAGCCGCTCCTGGCGCAAAAGAAGTTGGCATGGAGATTAACTCATTATCGAAAAGCTTTAGCCTAGCTGGTACACGAATCGCTTATATCGCAGGTAATGCTGAGATGATTTCGATTTTAAAACAATTAAAATCAAATTTAGATTTCGGTATTTTCGAGCCAATTCAAGATGCGGCAGTCGTAGCACTTGATAACGCAGAGGAAATTACTGCAGGCCTACGTGCAACATTCTCAGAACGCCATAAAACATTAATGAATGGCTTACGTAACTTAGGATGGGATGTAGCTCCTTCTGAAGGTGGCATGTTCGTCTGGGCAAAATATCCTTTCGATATTGACTGCACAGAGCTAGCCTTTAAAATAATTGAACAAGTTGGTATCGTGACAGTCCCTGGTACAGTATTTGGTTCAGCTGGACAAGGTTATTTACGTTTAGCCTTAGTACAACCAAAAGAATTGTTACAGGAAGCTGTTGATCGTTTAGCACAAGTGCAAGTTACACCACAAAAATAATCATTTAAACAACATGAAAGCCCTTCTAACTTTAATAGTTGGAAGGGTTTTTGCCATTGCTTATTATGTAATCTTCAAGTATCGGTCTATCAGGTGGACTAATATTTTTGGGTAAATCATTTAAAGAGAAAAATTGTAGCATTGTTGCCTCATTTTGATCATGAACAAGTAGGCCACTATATTCTTTACATTCAAATGCTGTAACAACTATATAAACTTCATCACCATGCGGATATTGATAATAAAAATCTTGTCCAGAATACGTATTGATTAATTGTAGACTTTTTGCCTTCAGTCCTGTTTCCTCAAATAATTCTCGATGGGCAACTTGCTCTAATGTTTCACCCAGCTCCATCGATCCCCCAATTAACCCCCAACATCCATTATCTATCCGAAGTTGTAATAAAACCTGATTACGACTATTTATGACTAATACACAAGCACCACACATAATTAATGGTCTGGTTCCAACTACTTTACGCAAATCCTTTATATATCCCATACAATCCTCCTTTAATACGTAGGCTCCTATTCAACTCCCTTATTCGTTAAAATTGACTGGTATTTTCACTAACAAATAGTCTCCAGTCCACTTTTGTGTCACTACAATCAAATTTTCACCATGTCTTTCAAAGAAGAGTCCATTACCATCCTTGTGTTTGAAAATCCAACCATTTTGGCTAACCATTTTCTTGATCATATCATCTGCTACTGATATATTTCGTTCATCTATTACATACCACTCATAACCGTTTTCATTCGACAATTTAACAAGTTGTTTCTCGGTATCATTTATTTTTTCTATAACAGCTTTTTTGCTTAGATTTTCTATAGGGAGTGGTGGAAGATAGAGTTTGTTGTAAAATACGAATGCTCCAACAAGGATAATTATTATTCCGATTGTTAATAACATCTTCTTCATAAAAACACCTCCTTCTACAAATATCCATCAACAAATTTTCTCTCCTATTTTACAGCAGATTTAAATTGTATGGATACCGCTTCAGCATATCTTTCTAATGTCGATCAGAATAGTGAAATACAAAAGTAATATAGTGAATCAAAATATTTAGTGGAGGTTAATATAATATTGGGAGTGGAAGAATAATCAGACTTTCAAGGATCAACAGTTTGTGCTGATCTATGAAAGTAGCATTAAGAAATGAGTATGTGAAACCGATTTACACGCTTATGTTGTTTTTCTCAAGGTTTGGGGGACGAGTCCAATGATTTAAAATAAAGTGATGATGATTTATCTATAGACGACATAGTATTTCACTTTACTCTTAAGCTTCGTTCTCAATAAATGTGAATATTTTCATTATCTTTTTAACTACAAAAGGTAGTAAGTTAGAAGCTAAAAATGCAACCACAAAAGCAATTCCCCATGCTTTCATCCATGATTTAAAGAATAAAGATGTATATCCAACATTCATTGAAGTCATAACGAAAGAGATAATACTGGATATACCTAAAATCATAAGGACACTAAAAATTAATGGTTCGAATTTTTTATTGATTTTCAAAATTCACACCTTTTTCTATCTATTCTATGCTATCAAATTTAATCAACATCTAATCTTACAGTCTAAAATTTAGGTTGTTTTGCTTTGCAAATAGCAATTTTAAAGAATAACCTTACAAAAAAACCCCCGAATAAAAATATTCGAAGGAATGTAATTACTATATTCATTTATTATTTTTTCGTTTACTCTTTTCTTTAAATAATTATGTTGTATGTCATCTGTATCTGCTAAAGCTTCTTTTCTATTTGAATGAACATCCATATAGTTTAATTACTTTTTCTCGGTCGCATAATAAATCATCGCAATGGTCGGTAAAGCTATTCCAATCAAAAATGCTGCTTTCCAACCAAACATGGCGTATGCCCATCCTCCTGTCGCAGAACCAATAGCACCACCTCCAAAAAAAATGGCCATGTATAATCCATTAAGTCGGCTTCGAAACTCTGCTCCCAATGAGAAAATAGCGCGTTGACCAAGGACTAGATTAGCAGAAACCCCCATGTCTAAAAGAATTGCCGAAACTACCAATATTACTAATGCTAATGTCGAGCCTCTTTGAATCATAAGGGGTAGAATGACAGAAATGATAACTAAAGCTAAAGCTAATCCTGTAGCTGGTCGAACCCAACCTTTATCAGCAAGACGACCTGCCACAGGTGCAGCAACCGCTCCAGATACTCCTACCAATGCGAACAACGCAACTTCTTTTTGCGAAAAATTGAAAATCGGACTGGTCAATAACATAGGAACAGTTGTCCAGAACAAACTAAAAGTTCCGAACACACAAAAGTGATAGATTGCTCTACGTTGTAGGACTGGTGTCGATTTGAGTAAATGCAACATAGATATCAGCAGTGTTGAATATTGTGTTGTTGTCATTGGTTGCCTTGTTGGAAGTAACTTTACTAATACAAAAGCCAGAATAAAAATTATTACAGCGGAAAAGACGAATATAGCGCGCCAGCCCATAAACTCCGCCACAATACTTGATATGGGACGAGCGAGCATGATACCAAGTAACAAACCACTCATAACATTCCCCACATTGCGACCACGTGTGGCATCGGGTGAAAGATGAGCTGCATACGGTACTAGTACCTGAGCTGCTACTGAGCCTACCCCGATAAACAGTGAAGTTGCAAGAAATAGCGTAGCACTTTTAACCACTGCAGCAATCGCCAACACGACTGCAGTGAAGAGCAATAAAGTAACAACAAGTTTTCTATTTTCCAGGATATCTCCCAGAGGAACGATAAATAACAATCCGATTCCGTATCCAATTTGAGTCAGCGTGACGATGAGGCCAGCTGCCCCGGAAGATAATTCGAGTGTAGAACTGATGGGTCCTACTAAAGGTTGCGCATAATAGAGATTAGCAACAATCACGCCACAAGCTATGGCCAAAATGAGTATAATCCACGATGAAACAGGTTTCTCCATTTTTTGTTTTGCGATTAAACTCATAGAAAACTCTCCCTCACTTTATTAAAGTCGTATTTACCGGAATGATCATTCCAGTAATGTTAAAAAAATTTGTCTACAGCATCTCAATTACAGTATTCATCATGTCATTAATAATTTTTTTGTTGTTTTTCACCTTGGAAACTACTTTGATACTGTGATTAAGGTTAAGTAGTAAATGTGATAAAGCCTTTATATCTTTCTTAGGGTCGATTTCTCCCACCTGCTGTCCTATACTTAATAGTTCATAAAAAGACTGTTCTAATTCCTCAAAGCTGTCTCGTATCAATTTACTAAGTTGTTCATCAGGTGAATCCAAACCGATGCTTGCCTTTGTAATCAAACAACCTTTGGGCAAATCATCATCAAATGCAGAAGAAATATGCTGATCAAAATACTGCCGTATTCCAACTTTCGCAGACGGTGCATTTACCAAGAGATTGCGTTTATTTTGATTGAATTTTTTGTATTGATGTATAGCCTCAATATAAAGTGTCTGTTTGTCCGTAAAGGTTTCGTATAAACTTGATCTGCTTAATTCCATAGCCTCTAACAAATCCGGTATACTCGTTGCATCGTAGCCTTTTTCCCAAAATACTAACATTGCCTTATGTAGTACGTGCTCCTTGTCAAACTCTTTTGAACGTCCGATGGTAAATTCCTCCTTTCCATAACAATAATATAATATTTTCGGAACGAATAGTCCAGTATTTTTTTTTAACTAAATACTTCTAGCCCTCGTTCCAGCATTATTCGAAATTGTCGCTGCTCGTTTTGTTCTTTCGTCCTTATACGTATATATCTAGCCTTATAAAAAAACAGCTACTGCACTTTCGCAGTAGCTGTTTCTTCTTACACATCATATTTTTGATGCATCTCATCCTCGTAACGATTATAACGCAGCTTGAATGAAATGTGTCACAAGCACTTTAATAATGGCATAGCCCGGAATCCTCTTCTTATAATTTACACGTCTATTTATTATATCCCAAGCATTGGTAGATGTTTTCGAGTATGATAAGTGAGTGCCAATGCAATACACTGTTTTAATTCATTTACTGGTATTTCATCATTTTCAGCAAATACAATCGCTCGATTACCTTCATAGTTAAATAAATCTCTATAAACCTCTTTAAACGTATCAATTAGCTTCGTATTACAGTTAAAATACATGGCATATTGATCTGGGCTTGACTGTTTCCAGCCTAATCTAATTGTACTCCCTTTTTTTGTGATATAACTAGGTTCTCCCCATTTTAGCGTTTCTTCCACATGATCAACGCTTTCTGTCTCTATTGCCGTATCCAAAATTAACTGACGAAGAATAAATAGTTTCGACTGAATGTGTTTAGGATACTGTTTGAATACTTCTTCCACCTTGGTATTTTCGATTGTACTCATATTCATCATTCCTTTTTTAAAATAACAAACTAATCAATACTCAATCGTACGATTAATAAATTTCTACAAGCAATTCAAATTGTCTAATACAACCCGAAAGCTATTTTATCGAAATATAAATCTCTGCTTGCCCGTCCTCTGGATTAATACCCTTGCTATAATATTCAAAATCACCTGTGAATGCTCGGTTATTGCCTGGCTGCTGTGACCATTGCCAAATATCAGCCCAAGTACGCTGAACCATTTCTATAATTGGTCCACGTTCTGTGACGAATACAGCATATTTTGAAGCAGGAACAGTAAATGCTTTTATCATATCTAGGTTTTGAAGTTGTAATTCTTCCTTTATATGTACGCTGACCATTACTTCATAAAGTCCCGCATCTCCCTGATCATAGTTGAAGTAACAGCTATAATGACCATCCTCTTGGATATGAGCTCCTAGCTTCTTACCAATATTTTGAGAATGGAAATTTTCAAACAACTTACCAATTTTGCCATTTTGGCTTTGTTCAGCTTCATTTGTTGTAACGGTACTAATTCCAGCTAACGTGAAGGAGGATAGTACCTCAATTCGGCTAGGTTCAATTCGTTTCGTAGTAATGTTATCTTCAGACGATACGTGATTCCAGTCAGTCATACTTTTTTGTTCGTTTTGTTTCATCCTAAATCATTCTCCTTATTATAGAATGAAACCAGTATAAAACAATAAACCTGACAACTGATTGTCATGTTGCTTTGTCATTTTTATAAATTATCGCTATTTTTTCCGCACGACTAGCAATGATTTCCCGTAAATGTTGAGGCTCAAGCACCTCTACATGATGTCCCAAGCTAAGAATGAAACTATAGAGCCATTCATTTTCTGGATACGCCTTTTTTACTAGCCAACTGCCATCCTCAACTGGCAAAAGTTCTTCAATACCAAACCACTCTTCTGCTAAATGCCGAGCTTCATCCTGGAATTGAAAGACAACTTCGGGTACATCGGATGGCTTGAATTTACGCTTGCCTTCGACATGCTTCTGAGTAGCTGGATCTCGACGAATGAAGTTTCTTTCACGATCTACCTCGAGCCCTTTCATTCTTTTTAGTTTAAAAAGGCGAAACTCTTTTTTTTCTAGACAATAAGCTTGTAGATACCATTGCCTTCCTTTCAGCATAAGCATATGTGGCTCTACTATTCGCTGGGATACTTCACCTTCTGCATTCGAATAGGTGAAGTACACTAATATACTGCTATCTATTGCTTCGTCTAATAGTTGTAGTTTCGGACGGAGACGTTCAATACCTTCCCAAGGAGAGTAATCGATTAGTACGCGATTTGTCTTATGTTGAAATTCTTCTTCATGTGCTGGTAGTACGACACTATTTATTTTTTCTACAAGTCGTTGGTTTTGCTCTTTGCCGTATGAAGTGGAAATACTGCGAAGTGCGGTAACGATAGTAGCAAGCTCGTCATTTGTTAGCAGATTTCGATCCAAACGGTAACCTTCTGACAAACCAATGCCACCGTTTGTTCCTTGATAGGTGACTATTGGGATGCCAGCTGCATTAATTGAGTCAATATCTCGGTATATCGTCCGAATGGATACCTCAAACTGCTCCGCCAGGTCCTTAGCCTGCACTTTTCGACGGTTCAGTAGAATAATAATAATAGATAAGAGCCTTTCCAGTTTCAAAATATGTAACCTCCATTTCGATGTTAAGTAATTCTTAGAGAATATTTGATTAGATGATGTTAATCGTTTAGCACAAGTGCAAGCTACACCACAAAAAAATCATATAAACAACATAAACCCTTCTAACTTTAATGGTTGGAAGGGTACTGTTGCGTATATTAATTTTTCATAATGAAGAGTTAAATCCAAACATCATTTTCTGCTGTTTGCTCTGTTTGTTCTTGTCCAGTATTCACAACACCTTTAGGCTCTACAAGCATAATTTTACATTCGGATGCAGCGTAAGGTTTATGCTCGACATTTCGTGGAACAACAAACATTTCCCCTTCCTTCAAAGTAACTTTTCCATCACGAAATTCAATGATTAAATTCCCTTCAATGACGATAAAGACTTCATCTGTATCTTCATGTTTATGCCAAACAAAATCCCCTTGTACTTTGACTAACTTAAATTGATAATCATTCAATTCAGCAATAACCTTTGGAGACCAGTGATCTTGGAATTTAGCTAATTTCTCTTGTAAATTAATCGGTTTAGAATTCATTCTCTATTCCCTCATCCTCTTTGCGACCCTAATATAAGGTTAACATATTGACACCTCTTAAGTGGAAGATTCTTATCGTTAATGCAAGGATCAATTTAATAAAAAAACAGCTACTGCACTTTCGCAGTAGCTATTTCTTCTTACACATCATATTTTTGATGCATCTCATCCTCGTAACGATTATAACGCTGTTTAAATAGCTTGAATAAATGTGTTACAAGCACTTTAATAATGGCATAGCCCGGAATCCCTAAAATGACACCTGGAACGCCAAATAAAGAACCAGCCGTTAATAACACGAAAATAATTGTAATTGGATGGATACTAAGTGATTTACCCATAATTTGTGGAGAAATGAATTTCCCTTCAATGAGCTGCACGACCGTCCAAACAATGGCTAGCTTAATAAGCATGAATGGCGATGTTACAAGAGCGATAATGACCGCTGGTGTAATGGCGATAACTGGTCCTAAGTATGGAACCACACTCGTGATCATAGCAAGGAATCCAAGCAATAAGGCATATTTCATACCGATAATCAAAAAGCCAATAGTCACCATGGAACCTATGCACATTGACACTAAAATTTGTCCTTGGATATAGGAACTAATTTGCTTGTCCATGTCATGGAAAATTTCGTGTACTTCTTTACGCATACGTGGCGGGCACATTTTTAAAATAAAGCTTGGTAGTTTTTCGCCATCCTTAAGTAAGTAAAATAAAATAAATGGCACCGTTACTAATGATAGAACAATTCCTGTTAAGGCTGAAACGAAGCCAGTAATACCAGAAGCCACGCCTTGTGCTAAATTCGCAGCCGTATCTTTTACCGTCTCCACCATATCCGTAGTAAAATTTTTCACCATTGCGTCATAGTTTAAATTAATTTTATCTAGGTACTCGTTGATACGTGCATTATTCAGATAATCAGCAATATTTTGTGTAAACGCCATAAAATATCCTGGGAATTCCTGCGCTAAATTAGTAAACTGGTCTCGTAAAAACGGATAGACAAGTACTACTAATAACGTAATTATACCAATTAGAATGATATATAGAAGAAAGATACCCCAAACTCTTGGGATACGCCATCTTTCGAATAGCCCTACTATTGGGCGTAATAAATAATACCCAATAATGGCAAGTACCCCTGGTAGAATAACTACCTCAAATAAAACTTTTAGCGGGGTAAATATAAAGGAAACCTTTTGGAACATAAAAATAACACATGCTACTAATAATAAAATAATCAGTGTAAAAAATAAGTTTTTACCACCTAAAAAGCGAATAAACTTCGTTGAAAAGAAGTTCGAACGCTCTTTTGGTCTTTCTTTTTCCATCTACTCACCCCAATACAAATCCTATATTCATATAGTACAGGAATATGTTGGATTTTGCGAAAAATCACTCTAGGGAAATGCCTAAAAAATTACGTAAAAATTCTTTGTTTTTTTCTACGTCAATTACAATTGAATCACCGACACCACTAAAGCTTTTGAAACTATAACTACCTTCAACTGGAATAGTTGCTTTTTCTAATTTGACTTTACCTTTCGACACCATTTTCAGTACTTGTTGAATCTCCCCTGCTGATGAATAGTCCGATGTAATATAACCTTGCGCTGCACCAACGAATTTTGGTAAGTTCAACATATTTTGAGGCGATAAAATTTCATTCTTTAAGGCTTCGATAACTTTTTGCTGACGTTCCACTCGACCAAAATCACCTTTTTCATCGTGACGGAAACGGGCAAAGCCAAGTAATTCTTTACCGTTTAAGTTATGCACACCTTGTTTTAATGAAACGCCAATTTTTTCAGACATATCTTTGTCTACATCGATTTCAACGCCATTTGGCGCAATAATATCTACAAGTGATTCAAAATTTTTAAAATCGATAATTGCATAATGATTAATCGGCAGTCCAAACATATTACCAATCGTATCCTTTAATAATTGAACACCGCCTAAATAGTAAGCAGTATTAAGCTTATAGGATTTATAACCTGGAATATCCGCATAAATATCTCGCATTAATGACACGAGCTTAACATCATTTGTTTTCTTATTCCAAGATAATACCATCATTGTATCTGTACGTGATTTTTCTTCACCACGAGTATCAATCCCTAATAATAAATAGTTTTCAACATCGCCTTTTACTGGATCCCCGGTGAAATCCTCTTGGGCTACCTTTGTTTCACTTGCCAATTTTAGGCCACTCCGATATTGCATAACGGCATAACCTACAATCACAATGACACAAAGTAATAACAATGTGAACAATGCTCTCCCTTTACGCAAGCGACGTTTTTTTGGACGTTGTGAGCGTCTTGAATAATCTTGCTCTTCCATAACTGTTAACTCCTCTATTTTTTATAGTTAATGTAACGATTCCATATAAAGAAAGGTTCATTTTATATGATGTTTCGAATCCTATCAACAACTATTTATAGGTTATTTTACACCCTTTTTGCCAGTAATGAACAAAATAATGCTATAATATTTTCACAAAAGAAAGGATGATGAATATGATCGAGAAAGCTACGTTTGCTGGCGGTTGTTTTTGGTGTATGGTAAAGCCATTTGTTGAATGGGATGGTATACATAAGGTCACTTCGGGCTACATGGGTGGCCATTTAGACAACCCTACTTATGAGGATGTCAAAAAAGGAACTTCTGGCCATTTAGAAGTAGTCGAAATTGAATTCGACCCTAGCGTTTTTAGTTATGAACAGCTCCTTGATATTTACTGGATGCAAATCGATCCAACAGATGCTTATGGTCAATTCCATGACCGTGGCGAATCATACACGACAGCAATCTTTACCTATTCAGAGGAACAAAAGCGCATTGCAGAAGCTTCCAAGGAAAAGCTAGCAAAAAGTGGTCGCTTTGATAAACCTATTGTAACCACAATTCGCGATGCCAAGTACTTCTACCCTGCAGAAGATTATCATCAGGACTTTTATAAAAAAGAGTCGGGGCACTATCAGAAGGACCGAGCGCTTTCTGGTCGAGATCAGTTTATCGCTGAGAATTGGGAGAAATAGCTAAATATAATCATTTATTTCGATAGCCTACTCAGAATATATCTGTTCTCGAAATGTTCTTTTCATAATAAGATATAGGTTTCAACCTAAAAAAGTCGAATTCCCGTACGTGAAGGATTCGACCTTTTTATTTACTTGTTATATTAATGCCCCGTAAATTGGCTACTTTGAAAAACATCTGATTAAAAGCATCAGATGATCCTTTTATAATTTATCTTATTGAAATTGAAACTTTTTTATTAACGTGTATATAAAATAATGAACGGTCTATACTATTAAAGATTTCACTTCAAATCCAATGACAAGGAGGGTTAACCCGATGAGTGGGGCTGACCGGTAACTCAGAAGGACCATCAAAGCTGAAAAGCTAAAGCACAGTTGTCTTAAAAAATTAAGATCTATGCGGAAGCGAGGCAGTGTGTCATGGAGCACTATAAGTAAGTGAGGATCAAGCCCGGGAATAATATCCCGGGTTCTTTTTTTGTTTTGGTACTATAGCTTTGTTAAAAAATCACTTCGCTAGTTATTCTTCAAGGTAATCTTTAAATAATGTGTATAAAAAATAATGAACGATCTATACTATTAAAGATTTCACTTCAAATCCAATGACAAGGAGGGTTAACCCGATGAGTGGGGCTGACCGGTAACTCAGAAGGACCATCAAAGCTGAATGAAGCTAAAGCACAGTTGTCTTAAAAAATTAAGATCTATGCGGAAGCGAGGCAGTGTGTCATGGAGCACTATAAGTAAGTGTGAATCAAGCCCGGAATATTAATTCCGGGTTATTTTTTTGTTTTGGTACTGCTAGCGGTACCGCCAATATTCCGGAAAATCTTCGACAAGAAAAAGCCAAATACCTTAACTCAAAAAATGGAAAATGGATATATATGTTAAGATAAAAAAAAACGCTTTACTGTTAGTTTTTCAACAGGGATATTTTATTAAAATTGAGTAAGTTTTTTTAAACTATGCGAAGGTGGTTTTCAAGTGAAAAATATTTTAGTAATCGGCGGTTATGGTCAAGTTGGTACCGTAATCTGTAAATCTTTATCTCAGATTTACCCTGGAAAAGTTATCGCGGCTGGTAGAAATTTTGAAAAGGCAAAAAGGTTTTCTTTGTCTATGAATAACAAGGTTCTGCCGTTGAAACTAGATATTTATAATTTGGAGGCATCCCATGAAGTATTTACACACACACAGTTAGTAATAATGTGCCTTGACCAAAAAGATACTAATTTCGTTGAAATGTGTATACAAAATAAAGTTCATTATATTGATATTTCCCCTTCCTATACTATCTTATCAAAAATTGAAAGCTTACATAGTAAAGCCATTGAATTAGGAACAACTTTAGTATTAGGTGTAGGTTTAGCGCCAGGTTTATCAAATCTAATGGTCAAAAATTTAGTCAATCAGTTTAATAAAGTTAACAGTACGGACACATATCTAATGCTTGGAATTGGTGAAAAGCACGGAAATGACGGAGTAGAATGGTTGCTAAATAATATAAACACTAATTATTCGATATATGAAAATGGTCAAAATAAGAATGTAAGTAGTTTTACTGATGGTAAATATGTAGAGTTACCTAAAAAATATGGGAAAAGGGTTGCGTATAGATTTAATCTGGCTGATCAACATATTCTCACTAAAACCCTTAATTTAAAAAACGTATCTTCTCGCTTCTTTTATGATTCGGACCTTGCAACAAAAGAATTAGCAATACTTAAAAAGTTAGGAACTTTTAAGCTATTAAAATATAAATTCTTTAATAATATTTTTATAAATATATTTGTGGGAGCTTTACATATTTTTGATAAATTAAAAATAGGCTCAAATGATTATTTAATTAAAGCGGAGGTACATGGATAAATCGAGGGAAAAGAAGGAACCATTGAATCTGTATTATTTGGTTCAAATAATACAGAGATAACAGGTAATGTAGCCTCAATATTAGGGAATAAGTTAATACAAAATAATTATTCAGCGGGTGTACACTACATAGAACAGCTTTTTGACTTAGACGATATATTATCAATTCTTGATGAAGAAATAACTTTTAAGTACGAAATCAAATCCTTCAACTAACGATCATTTTACATGAAGTAGCTATCCAAATAGTCGATGTGAAAAATTGTACTTAAACTATTCAAGCGGTATAGTTGATGAAGGAACTAAATATGAAATCGAAAAACTAAAAATTTAAAGACAGACAGGAGTTTGCTACGATGATTAAAGGTTTCGGAGGAATATTTTGGAGAACTAAGAATCTTGATGTTATAAAAAAATGGTACAGTGAAGTCTTGAAGATTGAAATAGAAAATTGGAATGGGACTATGATTAAACCCCAATCAGGAAATGAGACGATTTTTTCTTTCTTTACCGAAGATGACAGTTATTTTCCAACAGAACAACAAGTAATGTTAAATTTCCAAGTACATGATCTAAACGAGATGATTAAGCATCTTGAACAAATGGGTGTACCTCTTGCAAAGGAACAAGAGATTAGTGAATTTGGAAAGTTTATTTGGATTGAAGATCCTGATGGTCGACTAGTCGAGCTTTGGGAGAAATAGTGGGTTGTAAATACGTTGCAAATATAAAGGAAGTGCCTAATTCTATAGAATTAAGCACTTCCCTTTTTCCTTTTAGTTTGATGTTGTTTTCAAAAAAGACTGAAGAGCATCGAAGAAACGCTCACCGTATTTTTCGAATTTCACTTCACCAATACCACTTATTTGACGTAAGTCTTCTAGCTCTGTTGGCTTTTTGTCACATAAATCACGCAATGTTTTATCAGAGAACACCACAAATGGTGGTACCTTTTCCTCATCTGCAATCTCTTTACGCAGTAATCGTAAGTGCTCAAATAACGGATCATTGTCTACAAGCTTACGAACAGTAACAGCTTCTTTTCGCATGACCTGTCGATTCCCCAGTAGAACTTCTTTGCCATCCTCTGGTACATATATTGTCGGAAACGTGCCGTGTTTAACAGCAAGTAAGCCTTCAGCAATTAAAAACTCAATAAAGTTTGAAACATCCTTAGAGGAATATTGGCCTTTTAAAATGCCATAGGTAGACAGCCTTGCAAAGCCAAATTCCGAGACCTTTTGGTTTTTGGAGCCAATTAACACTTGGGCCACCATTGTTTTACCAAATTTTTGCCCCATCCTTACAACACAAGCTAACACCTTTTGTGCATCTACCGTTACATCTTTGACTTCCCGTCCATCATTACAATTACTACAACGACTACAAGGAGCCCCTGCTTCGTCGTCAAAATACGTTAAAATAGCATTTTGTAAACAACCTTCAGTATGACAATAATCAACCATCGTTTGCAGCTTTGCTAATTCCTGTGAAATACGTGTTTCATCTTGGGTCTGTTCAATTAAAAAGCGCTGTGTTTGAACATCACCTGATGCATAAAGCAAAATACAGGCACTTGGCAAGCCGTCTCGTCCTGCACGTCCTGCTTCCTGATAATAGCTCTCCATATTGCGCGGCATTTGATAATGAATAACAAAGCGTACATTACTCTTATCAATCCCCATTCCAAATGCATTGGTAGCTACCATTATGCGTGCCTCATCTTTTAAAAAGCGCTCCTGCTCTGACATACGCATGTCCTCTGACAGGCCCGCATGGTATTTTGCCACAGCTTCGCCCGAGCGACTTAAAAGCTCATAAATTGCGTCTACAGCCTTTCGTGTCGCTGCATAAATAATGCCCGCTTCATTTTTATTTTTCACTAAATAGTTTTTAATATAACGCTCTTTGTTTTCACCAATTAACACTGAGAA
The DNA here is from genome assembly GCF_041262385.1 of Lysinibacillus sp. RC46. Lineage (NCBI taxonomy): Bacteria > Bacillati > Bacillota > Bacilli > Caryophanales > Bacillaceae > Lysinibacillus > Lysinibacillus sp. RC46. The sequence goes on from NZ_JBGCCF010000025.1 coordinate 43,345, forward strand.
AGATAAATTATCGCGCGAAAAGCCGGTAATCACCGTCGAATGCTCGTCAATTCCTAATAATTGTCTAATATCATCACAAACAGCTGGTGTAGCTGTTGCTGTCAGTGCTAAGACAGTTGGCTTTTGTGGCCACAATGTAAATAATTTTTGGATTGCTCGGTAACTTGGTCTAAAATCATGCCCCCACTGGGAAATACAGTGTGCCTCATCCACAGCAAGTAAAGGTACAGATAAATTCGATAGTACCTGTAAAAATGTTGCACTCTCTAATCGCTCAGGAGCTATATAAAGAAGCTTTAAATAACCTGCACTCGCTAGCTGAATCGTTTCATTCACTTCTTGCACGGTTAAAGTACTATTTATATACGCGGCCGGAATATTTGCAGCACGTAATGCTTCTACCTGATCTTGCATAAGAGAAATTAAAGGAGATATGACGACTGTGAGGCCATCTAGCATGAGTGCCGGAATTTGATAGCAAATTGATTTACCTCCGCCAGTTGGCATCACACAAAGACTTGATTGACCTCGTAATGTTTGTTCAATAATTGGTTCTTGTCCATTGCGAAATGAATCATAGCCAAAATGATGTTGTAGCATTTGTCTTGCTTGCTCCATCCAACTTTTCACTCCTCAGTTGTTAGGCGAATAAGCTTATACTCGCCCTGTTCATTTTTATTTATTTCATATACCATCATAGAGTTCGTAAGTGCCTCTTGACCAGCAGAATTTGTTAGTACATATTCTATTTTGGCACGAACTACAATATTTTGGCCTTTCATACTGATGTTTTTAATCGACGTATCGTAAAAACGAATTTTCGCTTGTTTCGATGCGTAATTCGCTACCATATTATCCAGCGTGCTTTGCAAGTCGTCTGAACTTACAAAAGGCTTCATAACACTAGCGTCATGATTATCAACAGCTGCCTTTAGATGCTTATAAAATGTATCTAAAAATAGCTTTATCTCATCGGCATTATAAGCAAAAATATTCTTTCCGTATTGTTCAATAGCTTGCTGGACTGCTTCTTTATCGCCATGTTCAATATATGGATTTAAGTTTTTGGATTGAGTTAGTCGATCATTTGTCTTCATTGTACCTGAAATCCAGTCATCCAATAACTGTACAATATCTTTATATGGCAATATAAACGGCTGTGATACACCGTTTTGCATGCGTTTAAAATAGATGCCCACAAGTTCACCATTCTCTGCTTCTAGAACCGGGCTCCCTATAAGTGTATTTTGTTTTGCATCTATGTAATAAGCTGCTACGCTGTCACTATATTTTTTAATGATGTGCGGTAAGCTATCGACATAAACAGCTAACTGATTTAATTCACCGTTATAGATGGTCGGCATCTTAACGGATGCATTATATGGCACTTCTAAAATGGCTATATTATAAGCTGTAGATATATAGTGCACTTCAGCTTCCATAAGTTTATCATTGTTAAATTGCACGAGAGCAGCTGGCTTTGAAGCGACGAGCGCACCATTTGTCAAAATATAGAGCTTAGCGTCTTCTTTTTTAATAATGACTCCTGCACCAATTCCGTTCTCCCCAACTACTTTTACTTCCGGTACAATTTTTTCTTGCTGCTTCGTCACAACTTTTTCCGATTTCACATCGGTCTTTTTAATATGAAACACTTCTGCCAATGTTTCATTTTCACAGCCCGTTAATAATAAAGCTGTTGCTCCAAGAATGAGCACCTTTTTCCGCATACGTTCACCAAAACTTTCTATCAAATCTGCCTTTGCATATGGCACGATGTTGGTCACTCAGGCATTCTCACAAGATGAGAAGTTCATGGATTGACTTCCTCTATCTCAGCGGATATTTGTACACCCGCCAAAAAGTAACCTCACCCCGCATTCATCTCATCACCAAATACTGAATGCAAGATAAACATCTTTCTTTACTATCATAAACAAGGTTACTAAACGTTTCAAGTTTACATAATAGTATTATTTATGAAAAGGTGTTATGAAAATATTGCCCTCACCTTTTACTCAATTCGTTATACCTAAAAAATTCAGCTCTTTTTTAGGTTTGCTATGAAAAATGACTTATAATTTGCGGTTAAAATGTTATTTAAAAAAGAAGTCTTCTCGTTCATTAATTTTATAGACAATACATTGTCCATTTTGTTATGATGATTTTAGACAATATATTGTCTAAAAGAAAGGACATCTTTATGAACAATGACTTATTTCTAATGCAACAAATATATTCAGCCCTTTTTTCTGTTGGCAATAAAATTCAAGTACAATCCGATCAATATTTAGAAAAATTAACATCTAGACAATTTATGGTTATCCTAGCTATTGCTCATTTACCTGAAGATCAAGCATCGTTCAATAATATCGCAAGAAAACTAGGAACGACTAAACAGAATGTAAAACAACTAGTCACTACTATGAAAAACAAAGGATATGTAGAAATTGCCCCTAGTCAGCATGATAAACGTGCGGTCAACACTACGATTACTGAGTTTGGTAAACAAGTTGCGTTAGAGGCTGGAGAAAAAGGAACATATTTTTTAGCGGATCTTTTTAAAAATTTTTCTACTAATGAACTAGAGACAATGTGGGGTCTATTAAAGAAATTATATAGTTTTGATGGTGAAGAACAAGATGGTTTTGAAGAGCACAGCAACTTGACAATGGATGAAAATCAAAATGACGTTCAGCTGAAGGTTTTAAAGGAGTTTGAAAGACGAAGAAATCATATAGAGGGAGAATAAGAAATGAAAAATAAATCCGAGAAATTAATTAATATCGAAGAATTTGTCTCGGTTAACGGTGTAAATCATTATTTATTTCATTCAGGTACTAATTATGATAACCCAGTATTACTTTATTTACATGGTGGTCCTGGTAGTGTTGAATCTCTTTTTGCCCATGCTTTTCAAGATAAATTAGAAGAAACTTTTACGATTGTTCATTGGGATCAGCGTGGTGCTGGAAAAACACTTACTAAAAACCCAGATAAATATCCTACAATTGATGTCATGCTAGAAGATTTATATGGAATTATTCAATATTTAAAGAAAAAATATAATAAGGAAAAGATCGTTTTACTCGGAAGGTCTTGGGGCACTATTTTAGGAAGTATATTTATTAAGCAATATCCTGATGACATTTCTTATTATATTGGCGTGGCACAAGTTGTCTCCTTTCTTGAAAATGAGCGTGTTGCTTATGAAAAAATGAAGGAGCAAATAGTAAAGGCTAATGATAAAAAAGCTCTAAAAAAGCTAGAAGCTATAGGAACTTATCCTGGAGAAAAAATAAAGTTTGATCGAGAGTTTTTAAAGAAATGTATGAAAATTCGAAAACTTCAAGGGAAATATTGTTTAGCTGTGAAGAGTGATCTTCCTGTATTTATATCAGCGTTTAAAAGTCCTATTTTTAAATTATCGGATCTTTCCGCATTTTCAAAAGGACTGAAAGCAAATAGCAAGGTACATGAATTTTTAGAAGACTTTGACCTGACGACAGAATCCTCAGTTTATAAAGTTCCCGTTTATTATATTTTAGGTGAAAATGATTGGCAGGCTCCCTCCATTATTGCCGAAGAATATTTTACTAAAATTATTGCTCCCCATAAAAAATTATTTATCATTCCAAATGCCGGTCATCGAATTATGATGGACCAAACCACCTTGTTTTCTGATGCATTATTACAGATCTTTAATAATGAACAGGAAGCGTCCACATCTTATAAAAATTCATAATAAAAAATGAGAACTAAAGAAAAGCCGATTTTTAATACACAAAGTGAAATCGGCTTTTCTCGTGTCCTATAGTTGTAGCTTCGAAAAAGAGACATGCTCGTATATCAGCGCATGTCTCCGCATTATTTTTTCTTAAGCATAATTGTAGTAGCTATTATGCCAGTCATTAATATTATAAAAATCATATAGGTAAATGTATGGTTACCTGTCACATCATAGCAATAACCAATCAGTATAGGGATAATGGAGCTTATCATAAAGCCACCTGAAAGCACCATAGATGACCAGCTATTTGCCTCCTCGTCATTTCTTGCCTCATCCAATGGTAACAATAACCCAATTGGAAATAAGCCACTTAATACGATGCCTATTATGAATACTGCAATCCATAATAAAGTCCCTGAGCCTAACCATAGCAACACAAAGCCAATCAAGCCTAGGAACCCTAAAGAAAAGAGCCAACCGATTCGACTGAACCATTTGTCCATTAGTATAGGAACCAAAATGTTTCCAATCATTTGTACAATAGACATAAATGTTAGCATAGAGCTTGCAGCCCCAAGAGAAAAGCCCTTAGCCTGTACTATCGGTACTAGCCATGACATTATTGAGAAGAACAAAGATGTTTGTATGCCAAAGTAAATTAAAATGGTCCAAGCACGGGCATTTTTCCAAGGATTCCGTGCCGCATTTTCTGTCAATGCCCCTGTCTCTGGCAGCTCTTGATTTTGTATTGCAAGTAACCATATACAAAGAGCAATGATAGCAAGTATTGCCCAACTGCCAAGTGCCATCGTCCAGCTCTCATGAAAATGATTATAAAATGTCACGGTTAACGCAGCACTCAATGTTGCCCCTGTTCCTATTCCAAATGAATAAATACCTACAACAGTTGTAAAACGGTTCGGGAATTTTTTCTTTATATAGGCATTTAAGATGGGTCCAATAAGTGCAATGGCAAATCCTGCAGCAAAACTTGTGACTACAAGTAGTACATAACTTTCTTTTAAAAAGCGCAGCCCATTTGCTAATGCTAGGGTCATTATTAAGAGCGTAATTGCTGTTTTTGTTCCGAGTTTTCTTTGTAATGGTACTGCGAACGGTGCAAAGAGACCCATACAAAACACCGGAATAGAAGTTAAAAAGCTCATTTTTGTATTTGATATATGGAGTGATTCCAAAAGTACATTAAATAGTGGTCCTATTCCTGTGACTGCTGGGCGCATATTGAGTGCAACGAAGAAAATACTAACAACCACAAGTACCATGGAAACACGCCATTGCTTTTTCTCCATACTTTCTAAAAACCTTCTCTCTATTTTTACGGTTAAAAATTCAACTAAATTTGTCAAATCTCAGAATTCTCACTATTCCCTTTTACCATTTTTTCTAGTATCGGTCAATTTCATGGCAATTAATGATGAAAAGATGCGGCTTATTCTACTTACATTTTTTTAGGCGCAGCCATTCCCAGTAAGGCTAACGATTCTTTTAAAACAATGGCTACACAATGACAAAATGCTAATCGTGATGTTCTCTGGTTGTCATCGACCAATATTTTATTTTGAGCATAATATTTATTAAATACACGCGCTAATTGCAATGCATATTTAGCAATTTGTGATGGATCTGCTTGCTCAAAAGCGTTGGCAATTACATTCGGAAACTGTTCTAGTAATACAACGACTGGCCATGCTTGCTCCCCTAATGCTTCAAACGATACTTCGTAACTTTGTTCATTTGCTTTTTCCAGAAGAGATGAGATACGAGCATACGTATATTGAATATATGGCCCTGTTTCACCTTCAAAATGCATCATGTGCTCAATCGAAAACTCAATATCATGAAGACGATCATTTTTCAAATCATTAAATATAACCGCTCCTACACCAACCTGGCGTGCAATGTTCTCTTTATCCACTAGATTTGGATTTTTTTCCTCGATATTTCGCTTCGCAGTGGCAATCGCTTCTGTTAGTACATCTGCCAATAAAACGATCTTTCCTTTACGCGTCGACATTTTTTTACCCTCTTTTAGGATCATTCCAAACGGCACATGCTGTAAATCTTTTGCCCAACCGTACCCCATCTTTTCAATGACCTTAAATAGTTGGTGAAAATGAAGAGATTGTTCATTTCCTACAACATAAAATGATTTTTTAGGGTCATATTGGTGTTTACGATAAAAAGCAGCTGCTAAATCACGTGTAGCATAGAGCGTAGCACCGTCTGTTTTAGTTATTAAGCAAGGTGGCATATGATCTATTTCAACGACATAAGCACCCTCGGATTTCACAAGCAGGTCTTTTTCCTCCAACTCTTTAACAACAGCAGTCATTTTGTCATTGTAGAATGCTTCCCCCGCGAAAGAATCAAAGTTAATTCCTAGTAGTTGATAAATGGTCTTGAATTCTTCGAGTGATGCATCTCTAAACCATTGCCATAAAGCTAATGACTCTTCATCCCCATCTTCTAACGCTTTAAACGCAGTACGAGCCTGTTCATTGAGTGTTTCATCCTGCTCCGCTTCTTCATGGAACTTTACATAAATTTTTAACAGTTCCTCGATTGGGGCAGCTTCAATTGTTTTTGGGTCTCCCCATTTTCGATAGGCAACGATTAACTTACCAAACTGTGTTCCCCAATCTCCTAAATGATTGATGCGAATTGCTTGATAGCCGTTTTTCTCGGCAATGTTGGCCAATGCATTGCCGATCACAGTAGAACGTAAATGACCCATGGAAAAAGGCTTTGCTATATTAGGTGAAGAAAAATCCAACACTACATTCCCCTTCGATTCCTGCTGAGTCCCGTATAAATTTTCTTCTTTTACTATTTGACTAAGCACTTGATGTGTAATCGTTGGCTGATGGTAAAATATATTGACATACCACCTACTACTTGAACCTCTTGTATGAACTCACAGCTTACATTGTTTTTTAAGTCGGATGCGATACTATTTGGAGATTTTCTTAATTTTTTTGCCAATGTAAAGCACGGAAATGCCAAATCCCCTAAGTCCAAATTTTTCGGTTTCTCTAGTAAACTTTGAATGTCATTGACAGATAACTCATTATTTAATGCCACTGCGATGCTTTTCGCAATTTGTGTATGCATGTTCATTCTCCTCTCAAATAATCAATTTCGCCTTGGCGTAATTGCGTCCGGATTTTGAATTGTGCCCGCACAATTCATTCCTTTGAAAATCCGTGACATCCGCCGGAGGCTTTAGGCCAACAAATGTTTTCTGTGCGAAAGCGCAGTGCTAACGTAGCGTCAGCAACATGATGTTGGTCACTCAGTCGTTGCCACAGGACGTGGCGTTCTTAGACTGAGTTCCTCTATTTTCGGTAAGTGTTTGTACATTCACTGAAAAGGGACCAAAGCTCCTTTTCATCTCGTACCAATAGAGGTAAGAGACTTCTACTGAATGAAGATAAAAAAAGCCCCCGTCTCTAAATATAGAGACGAGAGCATAGTTATCCCGTGGTACCACTCTAGTTGCCATATCAATATGACCACTTTCCATTGTTAACGAGGTGACTCCCCGATATTCTCTACTACTAATTCGAGAACCTTCTCCAAAGTGCGTTTCATTTATGGCTACTGCATTAGGCTAACACCATCCCTAATTCGCTTTCCAGTAGCTCCATAAACTACTCTCTTTTTCATCGAATTTACCTGTAATTTCAGAACATTCTACAGGAACTCCAGATCGAAGTCAACAGTCTTTTCAGAATTATCAAGAAATAAATTGTGCATTAAAAATGTTCTGCTGAATAATTAACAATAACACTTCTTTCAGCCCGCCATACATTTCGCACCTTATTTTTCTTGATGTCATAATACGAGAGTACGCTCTCTTTAGGTATTTCCAAAATACTATAACCCTTTTTTTCATCAATAAAACTAGATAAGAAATAAAACCCTTCTTTTTTTTCATCGAATTTAACGGAGCGAATTTTCGAATAAATACCACTACTATCTAGTAAAGGCTTTACGGTGTTGGATTGGATATCTATTTCTACAACATGCGAAATAGGACTGTCTACAGCTTCATCATAACTGATAATTACAGAGCTAGCATCTGCTGCCAATGATGCGCCACTTATAAATCTCTCTACATCGGCTATATGTTTTATTTGTTGACCTTCTATATTATAAATATCTAAACTGTGTTTAATCGGCTGTAATTTCGTTTGATTTTTATTAGCCTCTGTAAGTTTCTTCTGATCTTCGTTCTCGGAGAAAGAGACTACAATTAATTGATTATTATTCGGGTTATAATTAAAATCTAAAACACTTCTGTCCTTATTGTCTTCTTCCCATATTTGTATTTTCTTTGTTTGAAGATTGTACGTAGCTATATGAAAATTTCTAAATTCATCTCTTAATAGTACTCTCATCAAGATATTTTTTTGGTCTTTGTCTATTTGGATAAAATCAACGTTATTAAATAAAGTGGTTAACTGTTTCATTTGATTCGTGTTTAGATCATTTTCAAATAATTGTATTGTATGATCTGATATGCCATCAGCGAAATACAATTTACTAGTACGTTCAGAATAAGCGAAAGCAGTATAATCCGCCGTTTCCTTACTAAATAGTAATTTACTTTTATTTTGAATCTGGTCAAAATGATAGAATGTAAACTTCAAACTTTTAGGATCAAACACGTTGATGTAAAGATTAGACTCAGATGCGTTATGATCATCAATTGAAAATATTTTTTTACTAAAGACAATGCAAATCATTACGATGATTATCAAAATAAATGTAAATCTCTTCAAGATTCCCTCCCTTTCTACTATAAAGTTTGCCATTTCATACTACTATTTAAAGTACCCCTCACTCTTACCTTCTAGAACTCTCCCTGAAGATTATTTAGCTTACGGGAAATACCACGTTTTTAATATAGGCTGTTTTCGTATAGATTGTTGCTCTATTGAAAATACTGAATATGGTTGAATATAATGCATTTTCAGGAGGCGTTCAATAATGTGGAGATATGTGTATGAAGCAGTCGGAGAATTAGGAAAAGCAGATCAACTAGCCTTATTTAAGGCAATGAAACAAGATCTATATCCAAAAGAAGAAAATAAAATGGAAAAATTACTTCCTAAGATCAAAGAGTCTCGATTTTCGTCTGGTTTAGGTTGTCTTCATTGTGGAAGTACTGCGGTAAAACGTAATGGTAAATATCGTTCTAGACAGAGATATTTATGTAAGGATTGTGGGAAAACATTTAATGATATGACAAATACGCCTTTTTCAGGTTCGCGTTATCCGGAAAAATGGATTAAGTACATTAAAATGATGATAAACGGTGTTACATTACCACAAATTTCAGACTCCTTGGAAATTCATATATCCACCGCATTTTATTGGAGGCACAAGATTTTAAATGCTTTAGGAAGTCACGGCTTCAATCAATTATCTGGCATCATTGAAAGTGATGAGACTTTCTTTCGTGAATCTTTAAAAGGTCGTAGATTTACACATCGTAAACCAAAAAAAAGAGCAGAAAAGGATGAAAAACGAGGAATTTCAAATCAGAAAGTTGCTGTAGTTGTAGCCCAAGATCGAAATAACAATATTATTGCGAGGATGGCGGGTAGAGGTCGTGTGAAAGCAGAAGAAATTGATATGGTTATCGGGGATTATATAGCTCATTCTTCTTTGTTATGCACGGATACAGCTACCAACTATAAAAAATTTGCAGCAGCAAAAAATCTTCAACACGAAACAATTAATCTTAATCAAAATCAACGAGTAAAAAAAGGGATATTCCACATACAACACGTTAATAACTTCCATCGTCGTTTGAAAGGATGGATGGAACGTTTTCAAGGTGTTGGTACGTATTATTTGGATAATTACCTCTACTGGTATCGTTGGCTTGAGATACATAAAAACTTAGCATTTGAAAATCGCGTAGAGCAAATGCTTATTTCAGCTTGTCAAAAATCTAACTATTTTACAGTAGAAGCATTAAGACAAAACAAAAAGCATCTTTTTTTAGATGCTTTTTAAGCAGATTCAGTGGTTTCATCGCTATGTTGAATGAATATCTGAAAGGAAATGTACAGTAAATGAAAATTTCGGCAGTTTGTAACTTTTTAATAGATTTTAAGTCTAATCTATTAAACAAATATTGAGAGGTCTGGGATCTAATGAAAAAAATGTTTATAATATTCGTTTTGTTGTTTCTTGTAGGTTGTAATAATGAAGAGAAGAAAACTTTTGAGTTTGCAGGTGAAATTCAAAAAATAATTGTGATTGGACAAGGAACAAATGCTAAGTTAGATAAACAAGAAGTTGAAAATGCCGCTGAAATAAAACTTTTTGAAGATGCAATGCAAGATGCCACTATATTATCACAACCTCATACAGATGAAGGCCCTTTATATAAGCTTGAAGTGATATACGATGATAACTCGAAAGAAATCATTGATATATGGTATTACGCGAGTGCAAATACAGGAAGCTTTTATATGAATGATAGGTATTCTTTGAATGAAGAAGCCGTTCCAGCATTAATTGAACTTTTGGAGTCTTATAAAGAAGAAAAATGATTTACTGAACAAAATGAGTAAATAATAAATAAGAAAATCAACTACTTATTACGAACATCCAAAAATTTATGAGAAGTCATATTTAAACTAACTGAGTGCTTTAGTTAAAAATTCGGTTTACGAAATATCAAAACAAAAAGACAGAGTTCATTCTCCACACATCTTGTAGATTTAATCTGTCTTTATGTTTTAATAACAACAATCTTTACGAAAACAGCCTTAATATAATAAAAGTAAAACCAGTATTATTTGGCAATCGTCTAATGAATGAACACGTAAGGAGGGACGATATGGAGGAAACAATAACAGCAAGCGGCTTATCACGAGCTCAGGTGATTGAGGAGCTAATGACCGGTAATGGTCAAGCGATTCTGCAACTTGCTTATACATATGTACATGATACAGCCCTTGCTGAAGATTTGACGCAAGAGATTTTTATCAAATGTTATAAGGCCCTTTCAACATATCAAGGGCATGCCAGTTGAAGTCAATACAAAAACAAGGATAGTGCGCACCTTATCACCATGTCCTACTTCATAAGGAAGGTTAAGCCTGTATATTTCTTTTGCTTTCATAAATGGTGGCGTTATTGCAATCGGAGGAATTATCGGAGCTGCAATTACTAAAAAACAAATTGCATCATTAATTGGAAATTGGACTGGGGCTGTTGGGTTCGCCAAACTCATAGTATCTAAGATAATTTTATTCTTTATTAGCAAACCATTTTTCACTTAAGTATTGAGAAAACCCGAGAATAATCGTAATACTAATGCCAATTAAAATAAATCGTATATCATTATTAGGTAAAATTCTATTTATGATAAAAACAGAAATCATTACAATAAGAGCAAATGTTATTGAAAATAATATTTTTTTCAGCATTCGTTACACCAACTTTTTTTGATATATTGTTTATTATACCAATTTTCAGGTTGTTTTCTCAATGGTATTAAGCTTTCCCAAAGCGCCGTTTGGTAATCTTTCATAAAAAGTTGTTATTCCACAATCTGGCCCGTTTGTTGAATAGCATGGCTAATATTTTTAAATAACTTTATTATATTCCATATGGCCTTATTAAAAATTAAACAACTTTATTATCAGTATACAGATGGAGAACAACAAAGTTCGATATTTTAAAGAGGTATTTAAAAGGACCAAACATATTTTATATGACTAATATGTTTGGTCCTTTAATTTATTTAACTTTTTTCGATTTTGGTCTTGATAATTATTTTCTTCCTATGTTTTCAATCATATTATTTATCTGTTTGTTTTTGCTTTTTTTTCAAATACTCAGCACGTATTTTTTCTATTTGCTGCTTTTTATCAAATTTGGCAGGCTTGTTTTTTTCATGATACTTTGTCACAGCCTTCTGACCTTTGGTATCCAATTGATATTTCCCCACTTTGTTCACCTACTTTTCTTATCTTTAAAGAGAATCTATTCAACAAATATAATATACCTTATTTTACTGAAGTAATCCTTTTTACTTTATTAGTATACTGCCTAACCTTGCATTTATCAGTAAAAACTTAGAAAAATAATTCATAATCAATATGTAAATATTTATTCGATTGTAATACTAGTACGGTTTATTTTATTTTATTTAGCGAACAATCTGCAACATGATAAAAACTACATTTTCCTCAACTTTTGGTACGTTTTGTAAAATTATGTCTTATAACAGGAATTGTTGATAAGCTATAAAGAAATAGATTGAGAGGTATACATATGAAAAAATTGATCAATATTTGACAAATGAAAAATTTCTGGGAACCGTCCTAATTGCAAAGGAAGGTGAAGTTTTATTTACAAAAGGTTACGGATCGGCAGCCACTGATTTACCTAATAGCCCAAGCACGCTCTATCAGATTGCTTCATTATCTAAAACATTCACTGCAGTAGCAGTCATGCAATTAGTAGAAAAGGATCTTCTAAACTTAGATAATCCAATTTCGCAATACTTCCCAGACTTTCCGAATGGAGAGACTATTACAATAAGTCATCTATTAAGTCATAGCTCAGGAATTCCGGATTATCTAAAGAAGGATTTCAAATTTGACTACAGCAAAGAATGGAATCCACATGATATTGTAAATATCATTAGAGATTCTGAATTAGAGTTTACCCCAGGTAAAAGCTTTAGTTACAGTAATACTGGCTATGTAATGTTAGGGCTAATTATTGAAAAAGTCAGCGGTCAGTCATATGCAAATTATATAGAAGAAAATATTTTTAAACCGAGCAACATGTTTAATTCTATGTTTACGGTTCCCGTCGGTATACCGAAAGCGGAAGGACATGTAGATGGGAAAATCGGACCCTTAATACATAATTCTGCAGCGTACGCAGCTGGGGATATCATTTCTACTGCTGAAGATTTAGAACTGTTTGACAGAGCCTTGCGTAATAATGTATTGATAAACAAAGAAACATCAGAACTGATTAGTACGACCCATGCTAAAAAGTTTCCGAATCAATATGGCTATGGATGGTATACTCAAGATGTCATGGGGAAAAAAGCAGTTGGACATCCAGGAGGATATCCGAGCGGTTTCCGTCATTATGTTACACGGCTAAATGACGAGGAATTAACTGTGATCGTTCTTAGCAATGAGATGACAGTGAATTCAAAAAGAATCAACCGTCATCTTACATCCATCGTTCTTCAGCAACCAATTTGGATATGGGAAGAGAAACTTTAATTCCTTTTCTCAAATTTGATAAAAGATAATTTATTTTCATGTTCCTTAATCCATTCTTTAAATGGATTCTTTTCACTAGACATACTTTACACTCCCATCCGCAGTTACAAATATTGTAATCTTAATGTAAGTGTAAATCTATACCTTGTTGAAAGGTAAGGTGTAAAAGGAGTTAAACGGTCTAGTACAAGATGTACCAGACCTAGCTACACTACCTTCATTACAACTTTTAAACAGACATGGATTATTGACTAGGGATGATTTTAACAGAATCAGAAGAGAATCAGAAAGCTTTCGATTAGATTGAATTATATTGCATAAAAGCCACAACTCATTACGAGTGTGGCTTTATTACCTTAGTTCTTCGTAATCATTAAACTCATTTCTATTACGCTTAACTGCTTATCTAACTGTTTCTACATTTACTTCGTAATATTCAGCAGCCATTTGTAGAGTAACCTCTAAATTCTCACCAATCATTGAAACAGCTTTTACCTTCTCTAAAACTTCATCACGATAAACGTTTTCATTTCTCATGAATTCACTTTGTACAAAAACAATTCCATTTTCCATAATTAATCTTCTTCTTAGTTATGTATTTTCTATAATTGATTCCTTTTATTTAGCTCTTCTCTTACTTTTTCTAGTACTTTACCTAAAAGGTTTAATCCTTTCCACTTTGAAGGATTTGTAGCATTAGGATTATTACAATCCATTCCGATGCCCCAAATTTTATCGTAAGGACTAGCTTCAACCATAGTTTTATCTTTTGTATTAAGAATAATCGATTTGAGTTTTGGGCTAGAGAATTTATCTAACAACACTTCGTAATAAATCTTCTCCCGATTTTCTGACCAAATATTCTCATCAAACGGAATTTGACGACTTCTTCCTAACTTTTTACATTCGTCTGGAGTTTGTGCACGGATAATTTGTTGAGCAATCTTCTCTGCACCAAACAATTTAGCTTTACGATACATTACTGCTTGTTCGCTCCATTTGAATAACTGATTTTGGTGCTTGAATGGTGAATAATAAAAATTTGAAAATACATCTTGTTTACCCCAAAAGAATACGAATTCATTAGTTTCTTTCATAATAACACCTCCCATCTACCCACAATTGTAAGTTAATAGGAAGTGTTTGTCATTATAATAAAATTTAGTAAGTAATATTAAACTACATTTGGTTCAAACAACTGCCAATCAACATCCTCACGTTTACTTGGTAACCCACTTTTATCTGACATTGACCATAACTCTAGTTCTTTCATGTAATCATGAATAGCATCTAATTGTTTCCCATATAGTTTCTTTGTAATAATTAATTTTATATATTCCACCATTTTATCCATATCTCTATCCTTCCACCTCAAATAATAGTTGCTTACGTTTCTCATCTAACTTAATCACTTCATACTCTTTTATAATCTTTTAAGTTTCTAACTTATCAAGAAGTTCATGCGTACAACTCATCATAAATCTGTTAGCTTGAGTTGAGTTGAGTTGAGTTGAGTTGAGTTGTCTTGTCTAAATGACTGAGTGATTCTAACCAATCCATAAATCCTTCTTTATTAATATCATCTACCGTCTCAATTTTTAAAAACTCTACAAATTTTTGCATCGTCTGGTTATAAGTCAACAAAGTCTTATGTCTTAGTCCTTGTAATTGCATTTGTCGGTTTACTATTTCAAGTGCTTGATCTATTGAGATTGAATCGGGCTTACGTTTGGTGGTATTACCTCCCGATTGCTTAGGTTGTAAGCTAGGCTTAAAAACAACATCATCCATTCTCAATTCTTTTACTTTTCTAGACATTTAGCATCTTCCTTTCAATAAAATATTAAAAGGTAATAAATTAGGGATAAATCAATTTCATTTACTTACTGTTCTTTCCCCTAGAAACGTTTAAAACCTTACTTTGTTGTCGATACGTATTTCCGAATCGCATTATCTCCCCTCCCCTATTCCACTCAAACACCTGACAACCCATAAACGTTAAACGTTGATTTAATAATGTTTATAGACTCTGGTACATATTTCATGATATACTAGTGCCATTGTGAAAAAAGGAGGAACTTGCATGATTCAAGTAAGTAATGTAGGTCTTCGCTATGGCGATCGTAAACTATTTGAAGACGTAAATATAAAATTCACACCGGGGAATTGCTACGGTTTAATCGGGGCAAATGGTGCTGGTAAATCAACTTTTTTAAAAATCCTTTCTGGTGAAATTGAAGCACAAGAAGGTCACGTATCAATGGGTAAGGACGAACGTTTATCAGTCCTTAAACAAAACCACTTTGAATACGATGAATTCAATGTATTAGATACAGTAGTTATGGGGAACAAACGTCTTTGGGAAGTAAAAGCTGAAAAAGACGCTATCTACGCAAAAGAAGACTTTTCTGATGAGGATGGCATGCGTGCTGCTGAATTAGAGGGTGAATTCGCTGACCTAAATGGTTGGGAAGCTGACTCAGAAGCAGCAACATTATTAAACGGTTTAGGGATTGGCGACGAGCTTCACTATATGCTAATGGCTGACCTTGAAGGTTCTGACAAAGTCAAAGTATTATTAGCACAAGCTCTATTTGGTAAACCAGACGTTCTATTACTAGATGAGCCTACCAACCACCTTGACTTAAAAGCAATCCAATGGTTAGAAGAATTCTTAATTAACTTTGAAAATACGGTTATTGTCGTATCCCATGACCGTCACTTCTTAAACAAAGTATGTACACATATTGCTGACCTTGATTTCTCTAAAATCCAATTATATGTTGGTAACTATGACTTCTGGTATGAGTCTAGCCAATTAGCACAAAAAATGATGGCAGACCAAAACAAGAAGAAAGAAGAAAAGATTAAAGAGCTACAAGCATTCGTTGCTCGTTTCTCTGCGAACGCTTCAAAATCAAGCCAAGCGACTTCTCGTAAAAAAATGCTGGATAAAATCGAGCTTGACGACATTAAACCTTCTAGCCGTAAATATCCATTCATCAACTTCCAAACTGGACGTGAAATCGGTAATGATGTGTTAACAGTGGATGGCCTTACAGCAAGCAATGAAGGCGAAACACTATTTAAAGATATTCGCTTTTCAATGAACAAAGAAGATAAAATCATTTTACTTGGTAATCCAATGGCAAAAACGGCTCTTCTTGATATTCTTATGGACGAAAGAAAAGCAGATGCTGGTACGTTCAAATGGGGCGTAACAACTTCTCAAAGCTACTTTGAAAATGATCACGATAAATACTTCGAAGGTTCAGAGAAATCATTAGTGGAATGGTTACGCCAATATTCTCCTGATGATGAAACTGAAAGCTTCTTACGCGGATTCCTAGGTCGTATGCTATTCTCTGGTGAAGAAGTGAAAAAATCTCCTTCAGTTTTATCAGGGGGCGAAAAAGTTCGTTGTATGCTGTCAAAAATGATGCTTGCAACAGCAAACGTTATTTTACTGGATGAGCCTACGAACCACCTTGACCTTGAGTCAATCCAAGCACTAAACGAAGGACTTATGCGCTTCAAAGGTGCGATGCTTTTCACATCTCATGACCATCAGTTCATCCAAACAATTGCAAACCGTGTGATCGAAATCCGTGAAGACGGCACAATTTTAGATAAACTATTAACTTATGATGAATTCCTAGAATGGAAAGATAGCCAAGGCTTAAACTAATGAACAAAACAGGGTTCTCCTATTCAAAAAGGAGAACCCTGTTATTTTATTAATGAGTCTAGCTATTAGGCGCACTTGTAATGTTAACTATTACTTGACGTAGTTGTCATTGCTACTTCCACTTGAGCATCTGACATGCGTTCATGTTCTTGTACCTTCTCGGCAGTTTCTTCATATTGTGAGATCATCCGTGTATCTGGTGAAAATACTGCAAGTAGCAGTGATAACAATAGCCCCGCCATCATTAATCCACCAAATAAATACGGTGATGCCCCGTATTCTGTTGCTAAAGATGTCCATAGCATTGGTCCAAATCCGACGATTGCCGCAGCGATTTGATAGCCAAAGGATAGCCCCGTATAGCGAACATTCGCTGGGAATAATTCAGAGAAAAACGTACCTTGAGTCGCGAAAATGGCTGCCCATATGACACCAAGTAAAATGACTTGCAACATAAAGAAATAAGTTGAATTGATTGGAATCAATACGAAATATGGAATCGCTAACAGTAACATTGTGATAAGGCCACCAATATAAATTTTCTTTCGACCTATAAAATCTGAAAAATATCCAACAATGGGCATTGTTACAATCATTGTTGCACAGCTTAATGTTAGTGCAAACAATGCGACATCCCTTGTGTAGCCAATATACGTAGTTGCATACACTAAAATAAATGACATTAAAAACACATTAAAGAATCCATCCCCTATTTTTAATCCTATAATGCGGAAAATATCTTTTTTGTTATATTTGAAGACTTGGACAATTGGTAATTTAGCTAATTCACCATTGTCTTTTTTACGTTTAAATTCAGGTGTTTCTTCGATTCCGCTTCGAATCCATATAGCCAGTACTATTAAAACTGCGCTAAATAGAAATGGTAAACGCCAACCCCATGCCATAAATTGAGCTTCTGTCGTTAATGAAGAAATAAGTGTAAAACTAAATGTTCCTAAAACTAAACCGATTGGTACACCAAGCTGTGGAATAGAACCAAAAAAGCCACGTACCCCTTTTGTAGCCGATTCAGTAGCTAGTAACACGGCACCTCCCCATTCACCACCAAGTGCAATCCCTTGAATAAGTCGCAAAATTACTAAAAGCGTTGGTGCGAGTAATCCCACTTGTGCATATGTAGGTAATAAACCTATCAAAAAAGAACTACCGCCCATTCCTATTAAAGTAAGCATAAGCGAGGCTTTCCTTCCGACACGATCACCCATATGTCCAAAAATTAAACTTCCAATTGGACGAGCTGCATATCCAGCTCCAAACGTAGCAAATGCAATTAAAATCGAGATTGCCGGATTAGTCGAAGGGAAAAAAAGCGTTGTAAAAACTAATCCTGTTGCAGTACCATACAAATAAAAATCGTACCATTCAATGACTGATCCTGCTAAACTTGCTAATAATATCTTCACATTTTTCATAGAATCCCTTCTCTCTACATTCAATTTTTTATGTCATTCACTTCAACTAAAAATGCGTTACGTAAAACATGCTTTTGAATTTTTCCAACAGGAGTACGTGGAAAATCAGTCACAAATTCAATACTATCTGGCACTTTAAATTTCGCGAGGCGTTCCCGACAATGTGCAATCAATACCTCTTCACTTATAGTAGCGCCAGCTTGTAAAATAACATACGCTTTAATAGCTTCATCACGCATGTCATCGGGTACACCAATGACGGCTGCTTCAAATACTAATGGATGCTCTGTTAATACACTCTCCACTTCATTCGCTGCCACATTTTCACCTGAGCGTTTAATCATATCCTTTATTCGATCAACGAAATAGAAATAACCATCTTCATCAATTCGTGCGTTATCTCCAGTTAGTATCCAGTTATCTTTGATAGTGTCGTTTGTCGCTTGCTTGTTTTTAAAGTAGCCTTTCATTAAGGTTCTTCCTGGTATCCCTTTAACGGCAATTTGACCAATCTCCCCTTGATTTACAGGAATTCCATGTTCATCTACAAGCTGAACCTCATAACCAATGCTTGGTCTACCGATGCTCATATTTTTCTGTATTCCAAATAGAGGATTTATCAGTGGAATCCCCACTGTTTCGGTCAAACCGTACAATTGCAATAACTTCACATCAAATTGCTCCTCAAACTGGACTAATTGGTGTTCAGCAACTGTCTGTGCAAAAAGGACAAGTCGTAAAGGATTATCCTTCGCCTCTTTTTCGTAATCTTTTGCTAAAATCATACGAATAGGAGCAGCAAATAAAGAACCAACTGTTCCGCCTAATGCCTTTGCTTGTTTAAAATAACGTGAAGCACTAAATTTCTCAGTAACTGCAATGCTTGCCCCTACCACGATGGCTGACATCGTTGAATAGTATTGGGCATTCCCATGGAAAAGCGGTAAGACAATAAATGTTCGATCTTCAGGTGTTAAAGCTATTGAACGAGCCATTAACTCACCCGTGTAAATATAATTGGCATGTGTCACTTGAACGCCTTTAGGTCTTGATGTTGTTCCAGATGTATAAAGCAATGCCACAATATCTTCTGACGAAACTGTTGGGAAATGTACATTGTTATCACTTGCATTTTTAATGAGCTCTGAGAAATATAAGATACCTTCAGAGCTATTTTG
Organism: Lysinibacillus sp. RC46; assembly: GCF_041262385.1. Lineage (NCBI taxonomy): Bacteria > Bacillati > Bacillota > Bacilli > Caryophanales > Bacillaceae > Lysinibacillus > Lysinibacillus sp. RC46. The sequence continues at coordinate 62,670 of NZ_JBGCCF010000025.1, forward strand.
TTGTCTCGTAATAATAATATTTTGTATAGTCGGTGTTTTAGACTTAATACTGACAAACTTTTCGACATAGTCCTCTTCAGTAATAATGAGGACAGCTTCAGAATGAGAAATAATATATTCCATTTCATCTGCTGGTGATAAAATGTTAGTTGGCACCATAATGCCCCCAATTTCTGCTAAAGCAAACCATGCTGTGAAAAATTCCATATTGTTTGGTAAATGTAACACAACATGATCCCCTTTTTTGATACCAAGCTTAAGAAGTGCATTACTTAAGCGAATAACCTCCTGATAAAAATCCCCATAATTTTTTTCAAAATAGTTTCCCTTACTATCCTCAAATCGAATAAAACTTTTTTCAGGTTGTTGCTCTATTCTCTCCCTTAAAACAGAGCGCAATGTTCTATTCCCAATTAAATCCATGTTATCCCCCCTCTTTAACTGTTTCATAGACTATAGTCTGTATATTAATCGGCAAAACAATTATTTGTCAATATTTTTTCTAACAATTCAGAAAATAATATAATTACATGAACGAGTATTATGCTAAAGTTAAATAGAATATCTCGTGGGAAATAGGTGATGCAGAAAATGAAAAAGACACGAAAACAGCAGGCTCAAGAAACGAAAAAACATATCTATTTAACAGCACTTAAATTGTTCGAAACGAAAGGCTTTGATCAAGTAACGGTTGATGAAATTGTGCAAAAAAGCAAAAGCTCAAAAGGTGCTTTTTATGGTCATTTCTCTTCTAAATACGATATTTTCTTAGAAAAATTTAAAGAAATTGATCACTTTTACGAGGAATTTACAGCAACACTGCCTGCCAATCTTTGCTTCAAGGAAAAGGTCATCTCATTAATTGATGCACAAATGAAATATTTAAAAGATGATTTAGGAATGGATTTAATGCGTTCTGTTTACAAAAGTGGCTTAATTGAAAACGAAGAAAATTTCTTTTCCAATTCTGAACGAGAATTGTATAAAATTTTAAACTCATTTATACAAAAGGCTATTAAAGATGGAGAATTATCTGCACAAATAAATATTCAACAAACCGTAATTTACATTAGTCGTTGTATGCGAGGTTCATTATATGACTGGTTAGTCTTTGGAAAAGATTTTGATTTATTACAAGAAAGCAAAGGCTTTATTGCAATATTTTTAGATGGTTTGTTAACTAAGGTGAAATCCAATTAAAAATAAGTAGCCTATAAAAAGCTACCTATTCTATTTCAAAGCAAAAATAGGCATTTCCTATTTAGATTGGCCTATTTTCTCTTTATATTTAATTGTTCTTCATTCTTACAACATATCTTTTTATAGAAAATTTTTCTGTCGCGAAAGTGCACCAGAGCTGAACGACAGCGACAATAATTTTTAAGGAGCTAGCTACAGTTTTAAGATATATCGAGAACTTTTGATTGTTTATTGACCAACTTTTTTAATTTATCACCCAACTTTCGAAAAATATCGATATCTACCTTCAAGCGACACTATTTGCATCACTTAAGACATAAGCATATTTTCAAGGCAAAATAAAAAAAAGCGCGAGAAAATTGATTTCTCGCGCTTAAGGTTTTGAACAGTTTTGTCCCAGCCTATTTACGTTTACTTTTGCATTTCCTTTGTTGGCCCCAATACGCCTGGTACTGGTAAACCGGCTTGACGTAGGAGCACCGTCATTTGTCCACGGTGATGTGTTTGATGATCGACCATTACACGTAATAATGCACCTCTAGCTATTGGTCCAGTGAAGCCTTTTACTTCCTCCAGCAAGTCTTCATTTGATAGTTTTGCCGCTTCCTCTTTCACACTATTTGCTACATTTTCATAAGCAGCTACAATTTCAGCAACTGTAGATGGAACTGGATCTTCTTGTCGAGTCATTGGCACTTTTAAACCTGCTAAATAACTGAAATAACCAGCAGCTCCAACTAAATGCCAACCTAACCAACCTAGTGAGCTATGACCTTCCACTATGCTTTGCTCTAGCTTTTCATCTGTTATAGCTTTTAATACTTGAAGAGTACCTTGTGCTGATGCTGACCACTCATTTAAAAAGTCATCTACATGACGATACATTTAAACGCCCCCATTTCATAAATTCATATCTATCATATTAAATTCTAAACTCTCTTACAAGTTTCTAGCATAAAGTTTACATAATATTATTATTTTCAGCTCTGTTATAACTATTCATTTCAGTTACTTTTTACATCTCTTTCGTCAAAACAAGTATACGACTCTTTAAATTGTAAAATCATGTATAATAGCTTTTATCTTAAATTGAAAGAGGTATTTTATGTTTTCCCCATTAAAAAGAGGCGATACCATTGGCATTTACTCGCCTTCCAAACCAGCTACAACTATTGCAAAGACTCGCTATGAACGAGGCAAGGAACGTCTGCAAGCACTCGGCTTTACTATACAAGAAGGCTCGTTAACTGGAAGAGAAGATTTTTATCGCTCCGGTACACCGAAAGAACGTGCAGCAGAGCTAAATGCCCTACTTCGTGATCCCCACATCAAAATGATCTTACCAACTATGGGTGGTACTAACGCCAATAGTCTGCTGCCCTATCTAGACTACGAAGCATTTAAGCAGAATCCAAAAATACTTATAGGATTGTCTGATGTGACCACTATACTCCTTGCAATGTATGCAAAGACTGGAGTTCCTGTCTTTTATGGACCTTCTGTTGCTTCTACATTTGGTGAATTTCCACCTTTTGTCCATTATACGGAGCAATATTTTAAAGATTTGTTTTTACATTCATTATCAATTCCCTATACCATGCCAATCCCACCTATTTGGACAGATGACCGGCTAAACTGGTTAGAAAAAACAACTGAAAAAACTCAACATCATAATTCATGGATTACCGTACAACCTGGCATTGCTGAAGGTCGTTTAATAGGTGGAAATATAAATACGATGTACGGCTTCATTGGAACACCTTACTTCCCTCACGTTAATGAAGGAGATATCTTACTTCTTGAAGATACTTCTAAAACAATTGCGGTTGTTGAGAAAAACTTTGCTATGTTAAAACTACACGGCATTTTCGACAAAGCTTCTGCAATTATTTTAGGTAAACATGAACAATATGATGATTTAGGAACCGGAAGAAAGCCTTATGATGTGTTGCTAGAGCAGCTAAATGGACGTACTATACCTATTATCGCTGATGTTGATTGCTGTCACACTCATCCCCTGCATGCTATGCCCATCGGTTTACGTGTAAGTGTCAATGCAACTAGCAAAGAGATTACCTTTCTAGAAACCTGGTTTTCATAACATTCGTATAACCTATATACTTCGCGTATAATGAAGACAAATAGTTGAAGTAGTCTAAGTATGAACCATAATTAAACTACGACATCAATCACTACTGGAGTAACTGTCTATTATGATGTTATTCAGCTAACACACTCAGAGGATAATGGCGTCAACGCAATATTTTGTTAAAATATTGACCTTATCGTATAAATCATACAACGATGACAACTGATTAGGACCTTTCGTCATTTCCTCGACCCTAAAAAATTGAATAAGAATTACTTTACAGGTGTCCTACTTGGGCGCTTTTCATTTTGGGTAAGGAGGGTTTTTATGAATGATATACATAGATCAACAACAAATGAAGAATTGACAGAAGAAGAATTGATTGAGCTTGTCCTCGCTGAACAACAAAAGGCATTGGCACAAGAAGAACAACTGCAAGGTAAAAAGCCTAAAAAACGAAAACCAATTGTCAAATGGATTGTCTGGAGTATGGCATTTGTGTTGTTTTTGAATACATTTGCACTTATCTTTCAAATATACTCCATTCCAGCTCTTGAATTTTTGAAGGTGTCTGCACGATTATCAACGCAAGAAGATATAAAAACCTATAAAAAAGCTGTTGTAGAGATATCTACAGGTTCTAGTAAAGGCACTGGTTTTTCAATTTCTTCAGATGGACTTATCGTAACCAATGCACACGTTGTAGAAGATGCTCAATCATTATTCGTCATTTTCCCTGAGGAAGGTTTAATGGGTGCCAAGTTACTGCAAAGCTTCCCGGACGTAGATTTAGCATTATTACAAGTAACGGGTGATGAGTTACCTTCCCTCTCACTCGCTGAAAATCCTACCTATAGCAAAAATGAGCATGTCTATTTCATTGGTAATCCACTAGCGTTTACAGGCATCGCAAATGAAGGTACTTTACTGGAATCAACACACCTTGAGGATTGGCAGGAGCCTGTTATGATGATGAAAGCCCCTGTTTATCGGGGAAATAGTGGCAGTCCTGTCATTAATGCTGCTGGTGAAGTTATCGGAATCGTTTTTGCAACGGCGAAAAATGATCCATATGGTCGTGTCGGTTTGTTTATACCTGTTGAAGTGCTTCAACGCATATTAAGTAAATAATTCCCCTAAAAGATGCTTGTCCTCATGAATGAGACGAGCTCTTACTTTTGTTTACATAATAAAATTATTTTTTTATTTGTACAGAATTGAGAAACTTGATTTTTGATCTGCATGAATGGTAGGATCTACACTCTTTCATATACCAAGTCACTATTAATCATATGTTGTAACTCTCAAATGTTCGAAGCATAAAAAAAAGGCATCCTATATCAATAGGATGCCTTAATTTAACGAAAGTAATTTTAATTACTGAGAATTAAAGTTTAGTTACGTTAGCAGCTTGTGGTCCGCGGTTGCCATCTACAACTTCGAATTCCACTTTTTGACCTTCGTCAAGAGTTTTGAAACCTTCGCCACCGATAGCTGAGAAGTGTACGAATACGTCGTTTTCGCCTTCTACTTCGATGAATCCAAAACCTTTTTCTGAGTTAAACCATTTTACTGTACCTTGTTTCATTTAAGAAAACCTCCAAAAAATAAAAGTGAACAATATGTAATTTCTTCAGCGAATGAAAAAAATTCACATATTACAAAGAGTACCGAACTAACGCGATCACTTTTTGTAATATGTGAATTCATGTTACCGGTGAAGCAATTAAATTGTTAACCTAAGTATAACCGCCATTCATAATTTTGTCAAATAAAGAAAAAATATTTTTTTTAAAATGTCAAAATTTTATTTCTATGACTCAGATCTCAAAGCGATAATACCGTGATAAATTTGTACATCATCATCACAGGCTTCGCAAAAAACACTTTCATCCTCTGACCAGAATGCCCAAAACCCATCTTCTTTCGTTGCCTCATTGTCATATGTTAAACGGAAGTGCTTTAGTTTTCTTTGTAAGGCTTCCTCAAATTGCTCCTCCGATTCAAATGTTTCATTTGTTTGAATAAAAGCCTCCCAGCCTTCAAACTTCCACCAAGGCTCATAATCAGCTTTCATGTAAATGATTGTATACATATTTGCCACATTCCCTGCTGTAATAAGATATTTTCATTTTAGCAAACACATTTGAAATGTCTATTAAAACACTCTGTCTTATGGTACTATTACCTTATTATTCATAATTTTTGGAGGTATTTTTTTTATGTTTTCAAGTATTCGACCTAAGGCCGAACTCGATGAATTATTAAAGCGTGGTACAAATTTAAATGCTACAGGTCGTTTTAATAAAACACTAGCATTTAACCATTTCAATACTCAAGATGAAGAGAATTTAAAAACTCTCTACAATAAATTAAAAGATATCACGCCGTCGATGAATGCAATTTTTAATAACTATTTAAGAGAAATCTCTCTTTCCTCTCAGCTAACGATTAGTGAAGAAAATATTAATCGATACTTAACTCAATTTTTCCTAGCTACTCGTGATGATGAATATGTGGATGAAACCGTTAAATTTTTCAATTTGTTCAGAAAGAATCAATATGAGCCGGGTAAGTTAATCGTCGTCTTCAATCAATTTGCATTTTATATTACTACATACATTTTACATAATTTTGGTTTAAAACCTAATAAGGCATTTGAATATATGAAATCTTTCCAATCAGCTGTTAACGTTGACCAGGAATTACTCATCGAAGTGTTAACAGAACGTACTATTGAAAATGTTGTCGCTGAAATTTCCTCTTTAATGGATGTCAACGCAAAAATCATGTATATGAAAGATTTAGTATTTAGCTTAGATAAACAAAACGAAGAAATCCAGTCTTCTACCGCAGCAACTGAAGAAATTGCCGCTTCTATTAACGAGGTTGCTCGAATGTCTTCTCGTATTTCTGAAAAAACAACTGAATCTGTTGATCATGCTGTACAAGGAAAAAATGCAATTGAGCATGCCCTTTCTGAAATCTTTAAAACAGAAGAAACATTTACATCAATTGTTGAATCCTTTTCAGAATTACAAAAGCGGGTAAATGATATTGAAAATGTTGTAACGTTAATAAACCAAATTGCCGATCAAACGAATTTACTTGCTTTGAACGCTTCTATTGAGGCTGCACGAGCAGGTGAACATGGTAAAGGCTTCGCCGTAGTTGCGCAGGAAGTTCGAAAGCTTGCTGAAGGAACGGTATCAGCGCTAAGTGAAGTAACTGCAAATGTACATCATTTAAAGAGCTATTCAAACGATGTGTCAAACTCAATAACAGAAACGACTGAAATTATTAAAGATGCAACTGTAGAGGCTAAAGAATCGTTACCATTATTAAATGCGATAGTTAGTGCCATTGAAGGTATTAATCTGGATGTCACAAATACAGCTGCGATATCACAGGAACAGGCTGCAGCTATTGATGAAGTATCAGCAAGAATGATTGAGATTTCTAACCTTCAAGATGACATTCGCGAATATAGTCATAACACATCTAGTGATATTCATTCATTAGGGAAAGAAATTAATCGTTTCCGCAATGATATTATTGAGAATAATAATGTTCAGCTTTCGTCCATTGCACTTTTACAATTATCAAAGGCCGATCATATTTTATGGAAATGGCGAATTTATAATATGTTCCTCGGTCTTGAAAATGTCGAACCAAGTGATGTTTCTTCACATACAGACTGCCGTCTTGGTAAATGGTATACATCTGCTCGCACCGTAGAACGTTTCGGACACTTACAGGAGTACCGTGAATTAGACGCCTATCATTTACGTGTTCATGAATCGGCGAAGTTAGCAGCGGTGGCTTATAAGGCTGGGAATATTCAGCAGGCAGAAGTTCATTTAAAAGAAGTAGATCAAGCTTCTAAGCAAGTTCTCTATTTTATCAATAATCTAATTGCATATTTAGAAAAAGAACGTGTAATGCACTAAGCACCAAGGGGGTTTTCCCCTCTTAACTAGTAGGAGGTGTTAGCTTGAACAAGCGAGCGCTAATTAAATTTTTCGGTGATGTTTACGGGACTGGCTATCGTTTTTTCATTAAACAGAAAGCGATTGAGCTAGGATTAAAAGGATACTGTCAACTAAATAATCAAGATCAAATTGAGGTTGAAGTAGAAGGATCAAAAAAAGCGATAGATGAATTCTTAGTATTCGTTCAAAAGGGTGTTAGCCCTCAAGCAGATTCCAATTCATTTACTTTAGAGCTTTTTGATGATTTAAAAGGTTATACACGCATGGAGTCAGACATTGTTTAGTCTGGCTCCTCTTTTTTTGTATTGTTGTAATACTAAAGTTTATCAAGCCTTTCGTCTATTTTTAACATTGAATGAATACGGTTTATCTAAAATGACGTTGCTGGGGGAAAAATTATATTTTATTAATTTGGATTGGGAATACCCTTCCGTAGCAAATGCAAATAATTTTAATGTATCTTGAATTTCTAAAGTGGCTGCTCACACCATTCCACTGTTCTTATGCCAACTTTTATGAGTGATTTCATTATTTTTATCTATTAAATGAATGAGTCGTTGCCTATTGGACAACTATTCATTGAACTATTTGTGCAGATAAACTATCAACATTGTTATTACTTTCTAGCACTACTTTTTCTAAGTACGTGTTGTGTTTGTTGCAGCATGTTCTCATTCCTCTTTTCATCTATGTTTTATTTAGTTGCTACCGCATTTAAAAGTAATTGTTTGTTGTGATCAGACATTACACGCCATTCTTTAACCGTTACTTTCATTTGCCCTCACATCCTTTCAAATGTATACTTCCAAACACTGTATGCAATCATTGGCGCATGTAGGACACTTCCGTATTGATTAATAACAGGTGGTATTTCATAATGCGCTATTTTTATTAAAAAAGGTGTTCACCCATCATGGCGAGCATGGATTGCTTTGACCGGTTAACCAGCCCTTAATATAGATGAGTTCAGTCAATCGAATCATGCGAGTACACTCTCCGTGCGAAGTTGCAATTATTCACACACTTAAATAGAAAAGTAATCGAAAACGTACATGCTTGGATGAGCAAAAATGTATATTGTTATTTTGACATTTACAGTAATAATTAATTTTGTCCGACTTCTTTCACATAGGTTTTCTTATACTCGGGAGAAATGAAAACAGATTCCATATTATAACTATTATTTCTATTTTAGTCACATTCGCCATTCTAGCAAATTATCTATTTTAGATCTACTAATTTAACCGTTATAAAACGACCAGTCGTTCCCTATGCTTTTGTTCCCTACTACTCATAATTCTACTCGCAAAATCCACTCAATATATCCTCCGTTGGACTTTGTCTGCACAATAAAAAGCCACACCTTGTTAGATGTGACTAAGGATGTTATTCGTTTGGATCCGCGGGTATTTGCTTTGCTTCCGCGAGTATTCGCCTTGCTTCCGCGAGTATTTGCCTTGCTTTCGCGGGTATTCGCCTTGCTTCCGCGAGTATTCACCTTGCTTTCGCGGGTTTTCGCTCTGCTTCCGCGAGTATTGCTTTGCTCCGCGAGTATTCGCTCTGCTTCCGCGAGTTTTTACCTTACTTCCGCGAGTATTCGCCTTGCTTCGCTCCGCGGGTATTTACCTTGCTTTCGCAGGTATTGCTTCGCTCCGCCAGTAATTTATAGTTACCTGCATAAAAAAAGCCACAACCATAATGAGTGTGACCTTGAAGTCCTGATTATAATTCTTCTAAATAGATTGTAACTGTAATACTTCTTGGACTGTAAGTAAAAGCTCTTTCACTTACTGCCCTGTAATTATCATCAATATTAACTACATCACCAACGTTCGGAATCAGAGCTGATAGAGAGTTGTTGATGTCATACGTCATAATTACATCTCCGTTTTGTTCACAAAAACTGATTGTAATCTGTTCTAAATTTCCTCTCATTTTTGGCACCACCTTCCACACTAATCATAGAATACATGGAACGAAATGTCATCACCAGAAATATAAAGCGTAATAAAAAGCCACAACAAATTAAATGTGACTTGATATCAATATTCTATTTAGTCGTTAATGTCTCTATGGTTTTACTGTTATTACAGGTAAGACATTTAGCTTTAAATTTTATACTCGTTGAAAGTAACTGTAACTTACTTAAGTCGTTTGTCAACTTTTCTATTTCAACTAAACCTTCACTTTGCAAATTACTAATTTCCAACTCAAGTTGTTTTAATGATTTTTGAATTAATTCTATTTCTTCCTTGTATTTCTCTAACATTATTTTAGTATCAATGAGCTCAATCTTATTGTTTGTGTTTTTTTGCATATGGTAGACTCTCCCTTTTTACCTATGAAGTCATCTTTATGGCGCAATCTTTGTTACGTGAGAAATTGAAAAACACCTTAGGACATGAAAAAATTTTAACAATTGGATTTAATTAACACTATTATAAAGTTGTTTAACATATTTAACAATGTTATTTTTCATTCAAATGAAAATCAATTATACCTAGGCAAAATTGCCGCTGACGCTTCGCTTTCGCACAGAAAACATTTGCCACTGACCCTTAGCTTTCGCGCAGATAAACAATGTTGTACGGGATTGGCTTTATGATTAGGCCAACACGATGCAGGTCAGTTTGCCGTTATCGCATGGATGTGATGATTTAGGCTAACATCCTTTATTAGCTCCTTTCCGATTGCCTTGATTTTCTTTCGCTACATAAAACACTGTTAAAAAGCCACACCTTGTTAGATGTGACTTCCTGAAATATTTTAATCTATATATTATCTAAATAAATTGTAAATACTCTAAGACATTCCCGAAAGGATCTCTGAAGCTAATAACTTTTCCAGGAGGACAATCCACCGGCTCATCTGTAATGAACTCAACATTATGATATTTTAACTTATTGACTGTTTGATGAATGTCCTCTGTCTTTAAAGCTAAAACCACACCTAAAGTATCTTTTGGAATGGATTTAGAGTTTTTCGCTTCTTCTAAAACTAAAGGTAAATCTCCGTGAACAAGTGTCACGATTTTGGGTCCGTATTGTTTGTTTACCTCAAAACCTAAAACAGTCGTATAGAAATCAATTGCTTTTTCAATGTTAGGTACATAGATGCTGATCACACAAACTTGACTCATAATTCATCCCCCTATTATTCCTGTAATTACCTTTTAGGTATATAAAAAACAATAGAATATATGGTAATATTTTTCAACTCTTAAGACAAATTCAGCGGTTTCGACCATGTCCAAACCATCCAATTCATATGCACTAAAAGTTAATTCTAATAACGTGCTTTTATTTTCCCATTACATTTCTTCCTTCATTGAATAAAAAAGCCTTCCACAATTAATGCAGAAGGGCAATGGCAAAATTTTATTTACGAAAAGCTCGTCTCTCAGCATATTCAACACATAAATAACACACCTTAATTTTTTTGTTCTTCTCATTTCTGTAATTTCGTAAATCTGGTGCTTTGCGTTTACAAAAATAACATGCATTATTAGGGATTTTTGGTGAACTAGTTTTGAATTGTTCTTTAATTTTAATTAATATCGATTTCATAAAGCTATTCCCCTTTCACTTCTATTTTTCGACAAAAGGAAGGGATTTCCTCTTATTGTTGACATATGTTTTACTAATTGCATAACCTTAGCTCAATAAATATTTTAACCGCCCCACTATAATTCACGTTACTATTTGAAACGGTGTCTTTTTTATTTTGACTGATACGGGTATGGAACATTTTTTTATGAACAAACGACTAAATACATGAAGGGGTGTATAGCCATGAAAAAGCTAACCGTTTTATTTTTTATACTTTTAATTGCTGGTTGCGATCGTGTAAATAGCTCGACTGATATTGATATGAATGTTAATGATGAACCTTCACCTTACATTTCAACTCCAGAAGATATTGTAGACACGCATGGTGAAATAAAAAATCTAGAAAGGTTTGAAGATTTTTTCCGTAATGTACAACTAGGGAAAGAAGATAGTATTAGAGTGGTTAAATATACTATAGAAGGTGACCCAATACTTCATGAACTTAAGTACGATGGGAAAATAATAAAATCAACGTATGACAGCCGCAGAGATCAATTTGGTCAAGGAAGTATCATTCATTCAGCATGCTCTTTAATTGATACCGCTGAAACGAATGAAAGTACAAATTATCTTCTTAGAGACTGTGAGCCTCCAATAGAAAATAGCTCTATTTTAGTAATTGAAAAATAGGTGTGTTTTTTAACGAATTTACCGAAAGAATTCTACTTCCTCAAGCAGGTGGATGGGACGACTCTTTCGACAGAACAATTAAAACATTTTCAATCTAATGAATGACTTAAAATTAACGAGTATCACTACTCAGCGTATTTTGAGAATAAAATCTCGAATACGCTTTTTAATTTTATAAAATAATTTTAACGCTCATGTCGAGGAATCAACAACAGACGAAAAAACAATACTAATGTTTAACCTATTAAGAGAGAAAAAATTGACGAACAACGTGTGAAGCAATTCGCGAATTACTATAATTTTGAATACAATATATATAATGAAATCGATTAATCCAAATAAGCCTTTTATTACTTACCCGAGTAATAGATGAAACAGCAATGCCGGAAACTTAGTTCGATTTCTTATTCGTCTGTCCCCTTTTCTTTCTAATAAGTAAAGGATTTTCTTGTTCTTAAGTAATATCATTGAGAAACTTTACAAATAGCAGTAAAATTTATGTAAGGATTATTATTTCATTGAAACTTTATGTCGATTATTTCGTATAAGAATATAGACATATTTAAATGCTAGGAGGAAGAAACATGCTCAGTGTCGGACAGTTTTTCTCTAGACATACCGCTAGCTTCTTAATTTCTCTCACAACTGTTTCTATCACAGCAATTGCGGCAAGTCCAGGATACTTCCTTGGTGGTTTATTATTTGCTGGAACATACGCGTCGAGTACGGCGTTGTTGAAATATAGACAGAAAAAGAAGTTCATGCAAATAGCAGGTATAACAAAAGAAGAATACAAACATATTGATACACAACTTACAGCAGCCAATAAAAATATTCAAACATTAAGTCAAAACTACTTACGTGTACGTTCTGTTTCTGCATTTAAGCAATTACTTGAAATGACACGTATTTCAAAAAATATCGTGAAAGTAGTTAAAACAGATCCACGAAAATTTTATAATGTTGAACAATTTTTTTATGCACATCTCCCTTCCGCTGTCGAATTAACGGATAAATATACGATGTTATCGAGACAGCCTGTGAAGGACAAGGAAATCCAAATTACATTATCGAAAACAAGAGAAACACTTACAGATTTAAATGATACGATTCAAATTGATTTAAAGGATGCGCTTTCCAACGATATTGACCATCTTCAAATGGAGATCGAATTTGCGAATCGTTCCAATTTAAGACGAAAAGAACAATTGGAGTGGCGAGGCGATGATAAATGACAGCAAATGATCACGCATTTCAACTAAATACAATACAAGGTCTTTCCCCACTTGTGCAAACTTATTTAGAAACAACTCCAAATAATGAGGCGATGGCGACGTATGATACGCTATCGCCTCTTGCACAAAGTCGTGCACTTCTATACGCTAGTCAGCTTGATCTAACAAACTTCGAGTCAGTCCTGTCTTTAGGGCAGGATTCACAGCGATCCCTTTCTCAATTTGCTGATCGAATGCTTGCACAAGTAAAACAAAAAGACGTCACAAAAATTGGCCAAATGTTAGACTCATTAATGCAAACGTTAGACCGTGTGGACCCTAACGCATTAGAACCAAAAAAGCAGTCCTTTTTTAAAAAAATGTTTGGTAAAATTGGGCCAACTGTTAAGCAAACATTAACGGAGTTTGAACGTATTAGTATCCAAGTAGAACGCATTGGTGTTCAGCTCGAACGTGCACAGCTTCAAATGATAAGAGATGTGGAAATGTTAGAAGGACTTTATTCACATAATCGAGGATTCTTTGAGGAGTTAGCGACTGCTATTGCAGCCGGACAAATGAAGAAGCAGCAAGCCATTGAAGTTGAGCTTCCTGAAAAAGTGACTAGTGTACAAGCAACGAAACAGCCACTAGCTATCCAACAGCTTAATGATTTTGCCGCTCAAATCGAACGTCTAGATCAACGTATTTATGACTTACAAGTATCGCAGCAAGTTGCCTTACAAACTGCGCCACAAATCCGGATGATTCAGCAGTCTAATCAATCGTTAGCGGAAAAAATTGAATTTTCAATTGTTACCCTTATTCCGCTTTGGAAAAATCAGTTGGCCATGATGTTATCTATGCATATGGATCATCACTACGCGCAGCTAGAAGAAAGATTATCTCGTACAAATGATCGATTTACGAGTCCTTCCTTTGAACAGCAAGTATCGAAATTCAAAGAAACACAACATGAGCTGAAGACAGCTATCAAAGACGTCTTCGCCCTTCATACAGCTACAGAACAGGAAAAACAGCAATTACAGGATGTAGCTGACTTGAAGACCTTTAAGAAGGAATGATTCCTTTTTTCCAACAAAGAAGGGTGGCTCAGAAAAATCTGAACCACCCTTTGATTTTTATTCGAAATAATCTTTATAGTAGCCACCGATATTACCAGTGTTATCGATAATAAAAATGAATTCTTCTGTTTCATTTTTCACATCATATTGTTTCCCTACTGTTAATACGTTTGAAACTAAATATTTTGATGCATTAGTATGCTTACAAGTAACTGTGCGTACTGTTGGAGCATCTTTCCATTTTAAATGTAACATAATCTCTCTACCTCTCTTTACTAGCACGAAGCTAATGTCTACTGCTTATTTTATAATATTTTTGAACTTTTGTGGAGAAAAAAACCATAGAAGATCATATTTTCTCCATAACTATCGTTTTTTAACCATATCCATAATAAAAATTTTTACTTCGAGGTGTTTCTATGAGCTTTGGTAGTGTACCGCAATGGTTTTTTATCCTAGCCGTTGCATTTGCAATTTGCTTTATTTTATACGCAGAATGGAATTCTAGAAAATAAGTGAGCCCATTAATTTGGACTCACTTTTTTTGTTATTGTAATCGAACGTTATTTTAATGTTCGTTTTAAAAACTCTTTTGTCCGTTCATTCTGAGGGTTTACTAATACCTGTGATGGTGGTCCTTCCTCTACAATTACACCTTTATCCATAAATACGACGCGATCCGCTACTTCTTTGGCAAATTCCATTTCATGTGTAACAATTAACATCGTATTCCCGGCATCCGCTAGCTGGCGCATTACCTTCAACACTTCACCGACCATCTCTGGATCCAGTGCTGACGTCGGTTCATCAAACAGCATTACATCTGGGCTCATTGACAATGCTCGTGCAATCGCTACACGCTGTTTTTGACCGCCAGATAGTTGTCGTGGCTTGGCATTGACGTATTGATCCATACCAACAATCTGCAAATATTTTAAAGCAACTTTGTCGGCTTCTGCCTTTGAACGCTTTAATACTTTCATTTGACCAACTGTACAGTTTTTTAGCACATTATGATTGTTGAATAAGTTAAATTGCTGGAATACCATACCTAAATGTGTACGGTATTCTTGGATATTATGCTTTTCATCTAAAATGTTTTCACCTTTGTAAATAATTTGACCACCACTTGGTGTTTCCAGTAAATTAATGCAGCGTAGTAATGTTGATTTACCTGATCCAGAAGAACCGATTAAGCAGACAACCTCACCTTTTTCTACTTGGAAATTTACATCCTTTAACACTTGGTTACGACCAAATGATTTACTTAAATGCTCTATTTTAATAACTGTCACTTGTTCGTCCCCCTATACTGCTTCTTTCTGTTCTTTTTGGTAGGCATCTGGTCCGTCCAGTCGTTTTTCAATATACAGTAAGATTCTCGATGCTGTGAATGTCATGATGAAATAAAGGACACAAGCTATAAAGAAGGATTCAAAATAGCGGAAGTTATTACCCGCGATCGATTTTGTTTGGAAGAACAATTCCGTAACCCCGATAACGTTTAATACTGCTGTATCTTTAATATTCATAATTAATTGGTTACCTGTTGCAGGCAATATATTTCGCGCAACTTGTGGTAATACAACATGTAGCATAATTTGAAAATGGTTCATACCAATTGCAGATGCGGCCTCGTACTGCCCTTTATCAATGGATACAATACCACCGCGAACAATTTCAGCCATATAAGCACCTGTGTTTAATGAAACAACTAAAATACCTGCCGTAATAAAGTGCATATCAATGCCAAATGCAATATCTAATCCGAAAAATACAACCATTGCTTGTACAATCATTGGTGTACCACGGAAAAATTCGACATAGCATGTTAGTATAAAATTAATGAGCTTTAAGCTATAGAACTTTACACCTTTTTTACGAACCTTAATGGTATGCATAATTCCGATGAAAAATCCGATAAGTGCACCAATAATTGTACTACTAATAGAAATAAGTAATGTATAATACGCACCTCGTAAAAACATTTGCCAGTTGTTCTCAACAATAGAAATAATCCAATCAAAACTCATGATGTTCCTCCTAACAACGTCGTGTTGCTTGTTCGTTACAGTATCCTGTTTTGGCTGGAGCCTTTGTTTCTTTTATTTTATGAAACTTTTAGCTCAGACATTATTATTATTTAGAAAGATTATAAATTGTAATGAGATGGCACGGACTAGCAGATAGCCCGTGCCATCATGTTATTGTGCTGCTGGTTGTTGGTGAATGGCTTCTTCCATAATTTTTTGGCGATCATCTTCAGAAATACCTTTTAAGATTTCATTGATTTTTTCAAGATTTGCATCGCCTTTACGTAAACCAACTGCAATGGATGTATTTGAAATATCTGTATCGAAGCCTTTTTCAAACTTCACATACGAGAACTTATCATTTGCAGCAGCAGCGGAAATACCTTCTGGACGTTCAGCTACATAGCCGTCAATTTTTCCAGCTTCTAATGCAACACGCATTGCTGGGAAGTTATCCATTGCAGTTTGTTTTTTTACATCTTTGATTTGATCGATGACATTGTAGTTAGATGTATTTAATTGTGATGTGATTTTAGCACCAGAGAAATCTTGGATAGAAGTTGCTTTTTCATATTTGCTGCCTTTTTTAATGACCATAACAAAATCAGATGTATAGTAGTTTTCAGTGAAGTCAACTGTTTGCTTACGCTCTTTAGTAGGTGACATACCAGCAATGATTGCATCGATTTTATTGGATTGTAGTGCTGGTACTAAGCCATCCCATTCCAATTTTACGATAACCAATTCTTTTCCTAAGCCCTCAGCGATCTTTTTCGCCATTTGTACATCATAACCACCTGCATATTCTGCATTATCCGCAATTTTTACTGCGCCATTTGCATCACCCTGCTGTGTCCAGTTAAACGGAGCATAACCTGCTTCCATCCCAATACGGAATTGGCCGCCGCCTTCTTCCGTACTCGTCTTGTTACCGTCATTACTAGATGACGTCGTATCCTTTTTGTCACCAGCACCACAAGCTGCTAGCAAAATTGCAGTCATGACGGTCAACATTAATACCAACGATTTTCTTTTCATGTAACATTCCCCTTTTCTATAAAAAAATAAGACAACTGTACCAAAAAAGACCTAAGTACTGAACTTAGGTCTTACTTTTTTAACAGTTGCCCAAATCCTCACTATAATTCCATCATTCCGAGATAGCACAACCTAGTAAATCTGGAAAATAATTTACTAGGACAGTCCTGCACTTATTCACTGCAGACCCAGCATAAAAGTACGAGCTCCTTTTATACTTCGGCGATAGTTCCTTCTCCATTGCGTCTTCGCTTGCTTATACTCAACAATGAACTAATAAATACCGCGCCTCTACCTCACAATAGGATAAATGTGAGGTTTGTATATTTAATTGATATTAAGATACTACTATAAAGCTAATGTGTTCGTCAAGATAATTTTATTACTTTTCTGACTAATTACAATATTAGGGTTTTTTATCCTTTTTATGCCTTATATACACTTTTGCAAAGTTGAAAATGATTAAGACTGCCGCTTTGCCGAAAGAATCCGTAAAGTCGCCTATGCTTCTTTATACGAACTTTACCCAATTTATATACTTGGATGCAGTTATAATAATGTAAATGAAAAGCCGATTCTTTAGAAAATCCGTATCGCTACGAATACTTTTTCCGTCACTTTAGCTCTTCTATCCGTCGATTCAGCTTTTCTATCCGTCGCTACGAGTACTTTATCCGTCACTTTAGCTCTTCTATCCATCGATTCGTTTTCTTACCGTCGCTCTGGCTTTTCTTTCCGTCGATTCAGCTTTTCTTTCCGTCGCTATGAATGCTTTTTCCGTCACTTTAGCTCTTCTATCCATCGATTCGTTCTCTTTCCGTCGCTTTGGCTTTTCTTTCCGTCACCTTGGTTCTTCTATCCGTCGCTATGAATACTTTATCCGTCACTTTAGCTCTTCTATCCATCGATTCGTTTTCTTACCGTCGCTCTGGCTTTTCTTTCCGTCGATTCAGCTTTTCTTTCCGTC
>NZ_JBGCCF010000026.1:0-74719 GCF_041262385.1 Lysinibacillus sp. RC46
CTATCTCCTATAGGAAATCCAACAGATTCCCCAGTTGTCCGGATCAACTGGAAATTCTATCGGAAAGAGCTCTTACTACTAATATACGAGGGGGAATAATTGTGAAATTAAAGAACATCCACATTGAAGAACGAATGAAACATTATAATGTACAAGGTCTAAGTATCACATTGCTTGAGGGTGGTGAAATTAGTGGAACAGAAAATTACGGCTTATTAGAAGTAGAAAGCGATAGAAAAGTGAATGAAAATTCTATTTTTAGTGCGTGTTCAATTAGCAAGTTCTTAACAGGAATACTTGCTATGAAGCTAGTAGAGGAAGGACTTCTTGATTTAGATGATGATGTAAATGAAAGTCTTGTATCGTGGAAAGTACCGGAAAATGATTTTACTAAAAATAAAAAAGTGACATTGAGGAACTTACTAAGTCATCAATCTGGAATTAAAGACCCTGAAGGTAGTTATTATGAACTGAATTCGAAAATAGGGGTTCCTTCGATGGTTGAATTATTAGAGGGGCAAACTCCATATTGTAAAACTCCTATTGACGTAAAGTGTGAACCAGAAAGTGAATTTCATTATTCGGATGCGGGTTTTTGTATCATTCAGCAACTGATAGAAGATGTTACTGAAAAACTGTTTCATAAAGTTATGAATGAGCAAATATTTGAACCATTAGGAATGGCAAATAGCCAATTCAATACAACAATGTTGGAAGTGGATAGACAAAATTTTTCTTGTGGTCACAACAAAAACGGTGAATTAGTAGATGGGAAATATCCTATATATCCTTATCCAGCGGCTTCTGGATTATGGACAACTTCTCTGAATTTAGCTGAATTAGTTCTTGAGTTAATGAATGCTGTAAAGGGAGAAAGCAAAGTTGGTATTTCGGAAAGTTTAGCAAAAGAAATGATAACCTCACAAAGAGGTAAAAGTTGGACTGGATTAGGTGTGTTTCTTGAAGGCTCAGAAAAAGAAATAGAAATTACATCATTTGGTTGGGGAGTGGGTTTTCAATGTATGATGGTGGCGTTTCCGTATTTAGAGAAAGGTGCGATCATAATGACGAATGCAGAATTAGGTGTTCATCAAATGGAAGGTATTATAGGAGAAATATATAAATCTCTTTTATCTTAAAAAGTGTTAAGGGAGGAGAAATATGCAGATAGCCTTAGCAAATCCAGCTCATATATCTGAAGTTGTATCGTTCTTCAATGAAAATTTAGAACGCAATAACAGTGCTGTCTATTCTGAAGAGTTTTTATGTCCTCTTGGAGTTAAAGCAGCCATAAGAAGAAAGCAAATGATAGTGGCAACAGTAGAAGGTCAAGTAGTGGGAGCATTTCGGTTTTACCGAAAAAAAACACAAAACAAAATTTCTTTGTATCAATTTGCTATAAGCGAGGTTTATCGTGGTCAAGGGTTGTTAAAAAAGATGTTTAAAACGATAAATGATTTACCTATTGTTGCACTATGTCCGACTGATTCCGATTTTAATGAATATTATTATAAAACAGGTTGGAATTTACATGAGCAGAGTGACGAGTTCAAAATCTGGGTTTTTAGTAACCCTAATTAAGTTTTGTGAACTTTTTCACTTAAAGTAACGGGGTGCTTTAGTTAAATTTTGATTCACGAAATATCAAACAAAGTTGACAAAAAAAGGTACTGCAATTGCAGTACCTTTTAATATGCTAATTAATTGTCTTTTTAACCTGCGATTTTGCTTTTTGTACTTCAAAACAGAACCCGTTAGCCGCTTACAGAATTTTTATTACCTAGGAAGCGGCCCCTTTTGAAATGTCATCCATTCCATTAATGTTTTATTTCTTCAATGACCTTTTCTTTTAAATCTGCATCCATTGAGGAAAGCTTAACGTTATTTGTAAGACGTTCTTGTAATTCTCTTTCTGTCATAATACCGCGTTCTTCTAGAATTTGAACAAGTAGATCTAACGTCATTAAATTTTTAATATCTGCTGCTTTTGTATCCATGTTAAATGCCTCCAAATGTATAGTATTTCTACCTCTTTAGTGTACTCCTTTTTTAGTAGGTCGGCGTAAAATGGTCAAAACAAAGCGAATTTATTTCGTGTCCCGGAATATATTGAATGATTCTAGCAGTAGTGAAAGACAAAAAAGAACGAGCTAGCTTTTATGAGAAATCAGCGACAAGTAGTTGTAAAATGCAATAAACTAACAATAGGAGTTTTTTTTCATTATCTATTTAAACCGGTATGTATTTATGTTAATTAAGAGCTTTCTCTCCGTTAGTTGAACTTTGTTTTACGCTGCTAGAGCTTCGCCGCCAAAACTGCATTTTCCGCCGCTAAAGCCGTCCACTTCACCGCTAAAATTACTTTTTCCACCGCTAAAGCCGAACACCCCTAGGAAAGCGCCAAGTCGGAACGGAAATCAACCCCACTCTATGGTGATAAGCCTCCTAATTACTCATTGAGAATAAAGCCTGATATAAAGTTGCTAGCAAAGCAACAAAGAGCGTATCGTCAGAGTTAAAAAGTTTAAAAGATATACCAGTACGCACAAGTTCAGTTTCTACATTACTAGCGCTAGCTATTTTTTCATCATTACAATATAAATAAGCGGTTGAAGTAAAATCCTTTTCAAAGCGAAAAGCTAGCCCATCCATTGTAAAAGAGTAGGAGGATTCAAGTAATTGAACCGTCTTCCGTTGTATCGGTAAAATGGATCCATCTGGCATAATAAGCTGATGGCTAACACCCTTTGTTAATAGTGTAGATTGCACTTGAAAAAGTGGTGCCCCTAAAGTAGTGCGTGATTCATAGCGATGCGGTAATGACTGTTGTGCTGTAACTAGCATAACAGAATTGATTACTTTTCCAACGGATGAACGTTCAACCTTTTGTAGCACGCAAACCGTCTCATTTTGTTCATTCACAATAGGGATATTTGAAAAGCTTTCGAAAGCTTTTGGGTAGGTAAGGGTAAATGTAGTCATAAAAAAGCCTCCAATCTACTTACTATACGGAGAAGCTTAACCTTAGGTTTCACCTTCAACAAAAATTTTAACTTCTTTCAGCAAATGTTTTGTGTAGCGAAAGCAAAGCGACAGCTACAAATGTTTTGTGTAGCGAAAGCAAAGCGACAGCTACAAATGTTTTGTGTAGCGAAAGCAAAGCGACAGCTACAAATGTTTTGTGTACCGAAAGCGTAGCGACAGGTACAGAAGTCTACCACAACTATAGGTGGTGAGTTGAATATCAAAGGGTATACCCTTGCTGCGAAATAGTGATTGTCCTAAGCTAATTCTGATTCTATAATAGTGAATGTAATAGTTTATTAACAATAATGAGGTGGCTTATGAAAAAGCAATGGAACTTAATATTAGCACTAATTGTGGTCTTAATTATCGCAGTTTTTTCAGTTATCAATGTTGACATGGTAACGGTTAATTATTTATTTGGAAAAGCTGAGTGGCCATTGATCCTCGTCATTATTGGGTCAGTCCTATTGGGAGCCCTACTAACTGGATTAATTAGTATGATGAAAATTTATCAACTTCAAAGAGCTTTGAAAAAGGCTGGTGGTGAAATAGATCAACATTCTTAAAAGTTAATCTATTTCAATCAGAACGGAGCCCTTTATTATTTTTAATTTAATATCGTCCTCAAAATCAGGAAGGGTTATGCAGGCCAAAGCACAAAGCCGATTCCGGACGCATTGTTTATCTGTAGTGACAGCGGCAAATGTTTTCTGCGCGAAAGCGAAGCGACAGCGGCAAATATCTTCTGTGCAAAAGCGAAGCGTCAGTGGTAATTGTGCCGAGGCATAATTGATTCAATAGGCGATAAAGTTCGATTGATTTTTAATGCAAGCAACAAATGGAAGTACATTTGGGTTTTAAAAGATGGAATATGAAATTTAACAATGAAAAAGGCTGGCCGATAATGTGAATTTCTTCACTACCGGACAGCCTTTCATTTTATTGTTGAGTTGTAACTTCTCCTGCAAGAGCACGTTTTTCCTGCTCTGGATCGAATTCTTTTTCCATTTTTGAAACGACAACTGTTGCTACACCATTACCAATTAAGTTTGTAACGGCGCGCGCTTCTGACATAAAGCGATCGACCCCGATTAAAAGTGCAATCCCTTCTACTGGAATCATAGGGAATGCTGCTAATGTTGCTGCGAGTGTAATAAAGCCAGAGCCTGTTACACCGGCCGCACCTTTAGATGTTAGCATTAAAATAGCAAGTAATGTAATTTGATGCCAAACATCTAAATCAACTCCATAAGCTTGTGCGATAAAAATAGCTGCCATAGATAAGTAAATGGACGTACCATCTAAGTTAAAGGAGTACCCCGTTGGAATGACAAGACCAACGACTTGTTTAGAGCAACCATAGTTTTCTAATTTGCGCATCATCGAAGGAAGGGCAGATTCTGATGATGATGTTCCAATAACGATAAAAATTTCATCTTTAATATATTTAATAAACTTAAAGATACTGAATCCGAAGTAACGTGTAATAAGACCAATGATGAATACGATAAAGATAAACATTGTAATATAAACGGAAAGCATTAAAAACCCTAAGTTTCCTAGTGATTTAAGACCGAAGTTTCCGATTGTGTAGCTCATAGCGCCGAATGCACCAATCGGGGAAACTTTCATGACCATATTAACAATTTTAAAGAATATATCTGCTACTTGTTCAAAAAATTTAATAACTGGTTTAGCTGGTTCACCAATAGCTGCAGCAGCTATGCCGAATAAAACAGCTGAGAATAAAACAGGTAATAACTCTCCATTTGCAAGTGCTCCGACAACATTATCAGGTATAATTTGCATAATAAATGCACCAATACCATGCTCTGTAGCGGCTGCTGCCTCTGTATATTGGGATACATCTGCACCGTTTGCAGCTGCTGTATTAAAGCCTTTACCAGGTTTTACAATATTGACTACGATTAAGCCGATTGCTAGTGCGAAAGTAGAGACAATTTCAAAATAGATTAATGCCTTCCCGCCAATTTTACCAACTTTTTTTACATCGCCCATACTACCAATTCCAATAACAACTGTTAAGAAAATGATAGGAGCTATTAACATCTTAATTAATTTAATAAAAATATCTGCTAATATTTTCAACTTCGCTCCGAATTCTGGGAACGTAGCACCTACAATAATACCTAGCACAATGGCAATCAGTACTTGTACAGTTAAGTTTTTAAAATTTATACGCATGAAGTTCTCCCCTAACACTGTTTATGAATATTATGTGAACGCTTTCATGAGGTTATCTTAGCTGAAATTTTCCGACAATAGTTTTTATGACCGTAAAGTTTCTATTGTTCATTTTGTTCATTTTTTCGTTGGGAAATCAATAAAACTAGTGATATCAAGGGTTCGTGGCTGTTTTATAGTAGTTTTGTAATTTTGGAATCTATTATAATACATAAGAAAAAAATCCCCACTCTAGTGAGGATTTTATCATTAATGAACAAAAGTATTGTTCCCGCAGTGATGAAATACTTTAAGGAGAAACAATTTTTTCAATTTCCGATAAAACATCGTTTTCTTGTACATTGTTTCTATAAAAATCATAAACAGGCGCTAGTTTTTCCTTAAAGCGTTGGCGTTCCTTATTACTCATCGTATAGATTTCAAAGTTATCTTGCTGCTTAAGTTTTTGCAAATTTTCTTCGTTCATTTCTACAGCTTGTTCAAATTGCCAATCTGTTGTTTCTTTCATAGCCTCCATAATCTGTTTTTGGATTTCCGGAGGTAGAGATTTCCAAAACTTGTCGTTTATTAAAACGGCGTAGCCTAAAATGCCATGCTTAGTTAATGTCATATGTTTCTGCACTTTATAGAAACCTTTAGAATAAATATTTGACGCTGTGTTTTCTTGAGCATCGATGGCATTCGATTCTAAATCAGTAAAAACCTCGCTGAATGGAGTTGGGATTGGTGTAGCCCCAACAGCCTCGAATTGCTTTTCAAGGGTTTTACTTGGCATTGTACGAACACGTAAGCCTTTTAAATCTTCAAAAGTATGAATAGGGTGATCGACAGAGGTTAAATGTTTAAAGCCATTATGCCAAAAGCCTAGTCCTTTTATATGAAAAGGCTTAAGCTCATTTAACAATTGTTCACCAATCGAACCTGTAAGTACCTCATGCACTTCATCATCCGTATTAAAAAGGTAAGGTAAATCAAGAACCTGCCAATTTGGTATATAGGATGTCATCTTTGAGAAAGTAGGGATAATCATTTCTACTTGTCCATTTTGCAATGCCTGAAACTCGTTTTCATCATTAAACAAGGAGGAGTTTGGGTAGACGTGTACCTTCACTTTGCCATTTGTTTTTTCCTCTACAAGCTCGGCGAATTTACTTGCCGCCTGTCCTTTTGGCGTATTCTCAGCAACAACATGACTTAAATGAATCGTAATTTGCGTATTCAAACCTTTTTGCTCATCGTCATAGGGAAGAGGCTTTGCGAATAGTAAGCCTTGTTGAACACCAAACGCTATCGTTAACAATAAAACAGTTGCTATTGTTCCAATAATAAATTTTTTCATCTATTACACCTAATTTATTCGTATTTTCTGATGTTTTTGTTATTCTAACATATGGAGTAAGTTAAAATATAGTAAGAGGGAGGCGTACATCTTGAAATTTCAAAAAATATCGATGAAGAGAAAAATTATGTCTCTGACTTTTTTTATTCTCATGCTCTCCTTTAGTATAGGTGGGACATTTTTGCTAGGGTTCGTCATGACTGTGCAAAAGGATAAGCTTGGAGATCAGGCTTTACTTGTGGCAAAAACAGTATCACAGCTTCCCGAGCTGAAAACTTACATATCAAATAATAATTTTAACGAGGCTACCAAACACATAAATCCTGTAGTGGAGGAAATACGTGATATAAATGGCGCACAGTATATTGTTGTACTGGATATGCAAAGGCGCAAGTACTCACATCCAAATACAGAGGAGATTGGGCAAATCTCGGAGTCAGGAGATCTAAACGCTGCGTTTTCTGAGCATTATTATACATCCATCGCACATGGTGAACATGGAGATATGGTACGAGCATTCGTCCCAATCATGAGTAAAGAAGGTAAACAAATAGGCGTAGTAGTAGTGGGCTATAGTGTTTTAACTGTGGCAGAGTTGCTACAATCTATTCAAACAGAATTAATGATTACTATTTTATTATCTCTTTTCTTTAGTGCATGGGGGGCTCATACATTAGGGCTTCATATGAAAAAGCAAATGTTTGGGTTAGAGCCCCACGAAATTGCTAAAATGTATGTAGAACGAACGGAAACATTTAACGCGATGCATGAAGGAATTATTGCCATTGATAATGATTTGACAATCACAATATTTAATGAAAAAGCGTGTGACATATTGGGGGTTCACAAAAAGCCTTCAACATTAATAGGGAAGAAAATTTTTGACGTTTTACCTGATACACGATTACCTGAAATTTTGGAGCTAGATCAACCCATTTTTAATCGTGAGCTCTATATTAATGATAACAATATTATGAGTAATCGTATTCCTATACAAGTTAATGGAAAAACGGTTGGAGCTGTGGCCATGTTTAAGGATCGTACAGAAGTGAAAAAGCTTGCAGAGGAATTAACGGGTGTTAAGGCATTTGTACAAGCATTACGCGTACAAACACATGAGCATAAAAATAAATTGCACACAATTGCTGGTCTTTTACAACTTGGACATCATGAACAAGCACTTTCTTACTTAACACAAGTAAAAGAGGAACACGATGAAATTACAAACTTTCTAAATGAACGGATTAAAAATGAAAATATTTCTGGGCTATTGCTTAGTAAAATCTCCTATGCAAAAGAACAGGGAATTCTACTGGAGATTGACAGAGAAAGCCGTTTGACAACATTTCCAAACAATTTAGATCATCATGATTTCGTTATTTTATTTGGTAACTTAATTGAAAATGCTTTTGATGCATTAAGGGATGTACAAATTGAAGAAAAAATAATCCATGTTTCTGTTGATGAAGATGAGGATGTTCTGGCAATATTAGTAACGGATAATGGTAAAGGCATGACAAATGAAGTCAAGGCACATATTTTTGATAATGGCTATTCGACAAAAGAGAAAAAAGGTCGAGGCATTGGACTTTTTTTAATAAAAGAAATTGTACAAAAAGGAAAGGGAGAAATCGAAGTCATAAGTGAACCGAATAAAGGAACAAGCTTTTTAATAACTTTTTACCATACTTAATAGGCCCATCATCAAATGCTGGGCGACTCTTTGGGGTTCATTTGACATCCCTAAGAAAGCGCTTGGTTGTCATGAAAATCAATCCTATGAGTAATGCAATATGAATAGTTGAAATAGAAGCGAGAAATTCTATGGGAACAGTGTGGCGCTCTCGTAGATATCTTCCTTAAGTGAAAATTTGCACATATAGAGATAGAACAGAGTGTATGGAGGACTAACAGTGACACAAACAAAGGTTTTATTAATAGAGGACGATCCAATGGTGCGAGAGGTTAATCGCCAATTTATTGAAAAGATAGCTGGATTTGAAGTAATTGGACAAGCCTCAAATGGAGTTGAAGGGATTGCTCAAATTCAAAAACTGAAACCAGATTTAGTATTTATGGATATTTTCATGCCAGAGCAGGATGGAGTGACAAGTTTACGGAAAATTCGTGAACTCAAGTTACCGGTAGATGTCATTACGGTAACCGCTGCTAATGATATGGAAACTGTAAAACAGGTCCTGCATCTTGGCGTCTTTGATTATATTATGAAACCTTTTTCATTTGAACGAGTGCAAGGAACGCTTGAAAATTATTTGCGCTTCAAAAAGCAAATGCAAACAGAGCGTGAATTAACACAAGGAGAGCTTGATCAGTTATTCCATTATCATGGAGGGGATAATGAGGTTCAGCAATCCAATGTCTTACGGTCAGAAAAAAGTTTACCTAAAGGTTTTAATCGTGCAACACTAGAGAAAGTTGTGCACTATTTGCAATCTGTAGAAGGAGCATCAGCAGAAGAAGTAGCCAGTGGTGTAGGTATTGCGCGCGTAACAGCAAGAAGATACTTAGATTATTTAGAGAAGCAAGAGGAAATTACGATGGATGTGCATTATGGTGGCATTGGTCGTCCAGTCAATTATTATTTTAGTAAATAATGAGAAATCCTGATTGTCAAAATAGACAATCAGGATTTTTTACTACTATAGATTTTTAAGTTGTGGATAACCAAAGTCATAGTTATCGTCTAAGCTAAAGCGCTACATCCTCGAGGTCGCTTCGATCCCTCGTGCAAAAGTGGTGGAGCGTTTACTTTTGCTTCGGGCTCTCCAAAGCTTTAGCGCATTTGTTCTTAGTAAGGCATAATTTTATCAACAGGCTTTGGCGTTTTAATTTTAGGTAAAATTTTATCTAATGTAACTGTACGCTCAATGATATGTGTTGATTCATCATTTTCATCGAAATGATCAAGGAATGAAATAACCTCTTTTACAATTGGTGTTGGCGTAGAAGCACCTGCTGTAACAGCGACAGAATTAATTCCTTTTAACCATTCAACTTTAAGCTCAGAAACGTCTGCAATTCGATAAGATGGCGTCCCTGCTATTTCAACAGAAACCTGCGTTAAACGATTCGAGTTATTGGATTTTGGGTCACCAACAACAATAAGTAAATCTGCCTCCCCAGCTTGCTGTGCAACTGCCTCTTGGCGGACCTGGGTTGCCAAACAAATTTCCTTATGCACTTCAATATGTGGGAATTTCTCTTTTAAACTATCCATTAAATGAGCGACATCCCATTGACTCATCGTCGTTTGATTTGTTACTAGTAATTTATCATTCGTTAAATTTAATGCATCAATATCCGTGGATGATTGCACTAAATGTACATGATCTGGTGCAACCCCAATTGCTCCCTCTGGCTCGGGATGGCCTTTTTTACCGATATATATAATATCATAGCCATTTGCTGATTTTTCACGAATTAAATCGTGCGTAACTGTTACGTCAGGACATGTAGCATCAATGGATACTAAGCCTTTTCGCTTCGCAATTTCACGAATTTCAGGTGAAACCCCATGTGCTGTGAAAATAACAGTGCCAGTTTCAACTTGTTCAATAATTTCTAAACGATTCTCGCCATCTAATGTGATGATGCCATCTGCTTCAAAGGCATCCGTGACATGTTTATTATGCACAATCATACCTAAAATGTAGATAGGTCTTGGTAATGTTTTATCGAGTGCGGCGTTTCGAGCGATGACCATCGCATCAACAACACCGTAGCAATAGCCACGTGGATTAACTTTTAATACTTGCATGGTTGTGACTCCTTTCAAGCTTACCTACCTACATTATAACGGACAGGGACGGCGAATACAAAGAAACCTTCATCTACATAGGCGGCTGGAATATACGGGGCTTAGATGGAAGTGGTTCAGCAGGAGTAAATGATCCATTTTGTCGAGACGCTTTTCGACTTTTAGTTGAACCTGCTCCTTCACTAGCCGCTGCTCCAGCTGCTACTGCTCCAGCCCCTGCGGCAGCTCCTGCAGCAGGAAGACCTTGAAATCCTTTATACAATTTTAAAAGTGACGGAATATTTTTTACCATTGGCATTGCTTGCTGAATGTAAGGTGTATATGTTTTCGCTGAGTTAAATAAGCTATTCGCTTGCTGCAAAAATGAACCGATTTTTGAAGGTTCCTGCATTGGCATTTGTCCTCCAAATGCTCCTATTCCACTAGACATAGGAAAGCCACCGGGAATTCGTGGCTGATTCGGGAAGCCTCCAGGCGGGAAAAAGGACTGCGGTGACATTTGTGGAGGTGTTGGCATTTGCATCGGCATTTGCATCGGCATTTGTTGCATTGGCATTTGCATGGGCATTCTCATGCCACCAGGATACATCGGGAACTGTGGTCTAAATACCATAACGATCTCCTTTCGATAGTGATTTGACATTGATGACATACCTGATTATAAATATGATATGCAGAAGGGTAAGTTAGCGTTCGACACGCACAAAATAAATAACTAGGGCGATTATAAATGTATCTCACTATATCAGTAAGGTTTACTTATTATAGATGTAGACAGTAAGTGGTAAAAAATTCTTAAAAACTACACACTTTTTTCTCTATTCCAGTCGATAAGAAAGGTATAATGTTTTGTTGGTAAATCATCAAGTTAGAAAAAGATGATTTTAAAGTTAGTTCTGTGAAATATGTTACATTAATGTAAATAAATTGTTAAAATATTTTTTACTAGACTAAAATAGCAGAGGTTAAAAATAGGAGGTATTTTGTGTCAATTAAAGTAAGAAGTATAGTGTCGTTTGGCCTAATCGTAGTATTAGTTTTAGTTATGGGAATTTTTCAGCAACAAAATGCTAAATCCCAACTGGAGCAAGTACATTTGATGAAAGAAAAAACACTTCAAACGACGTTATTAGCAGATGAGATGAAGTTAGCAGTTGTACAGGTTCAGCAGTATTTGACTGATATTAGTGCCACAAGAGCACTCGATAATTTAGATGATGGATTTGAGCAAGCAGAAAAATATAGTAAAATCTTTAATAAAGATTTGGAACAAGTGAAAAAAATGCATCAGGAAGACCAGGAAAGATTAGATGCGATTAAAGTAGCGTTTGATGAGTATTATAGTACTGGTCAGAAAATGGCTCATAGTTATATTCAAGGAGGGCCTGAGCAAGGGAATAAACTGATGCTTGAATTTGATACTACTTCAGTTGAGATTAATGACAAAGTAGATTTGTTTCAACAAGAAAACATTACAGACATGCAAAATTCTTTAGCACATGTTGAAAAGCTTATTGATGATAATAAACAATGGTTCTTATGGATGTTCTGTATTATTTTAATGATTTGTGTAGTAGTTGGAATTATATTTGTACGTTCCATCGTTGTTCCTGTAAATAAGCTAACTTCTGCAGCAAGGGTAATTGCTAAAGGAGATTTATGTCAAAAGGATATCGAAGTTAGAACGAAGGATGAAATTAAAGATTTGGCTGATTCTTTTAATTTGATGAAGTCTAATTTACATTCACTAATACATAGCATGACGGCAAATGTTGAGCATACATCATCAGCTGCTGAAGAACTAGCAGCAAGTACAGAAGAAATTTCAAATTCCTCTCATGATATTGCAAACCTTGTAGAGAGAATGGCGATTAGTGATAATCAAGCAGCTGTTACAGGTCGTGAAAGTTCGATAGCAATGGATGAAACTGCTCAAGGTGTTCAACGTATTGCTGAGGCTACTCAAATGCTTCATTCTAAAGCAGTAGACACACAATCTATTGCAAATGATGGTGAAAAAACGTTGTATATTGCAGAAAACCAAATGTCAATTATCCAACAATCTTCAAATACAACAAATGAACGTATTAAGAAGCTAAGCACGCAATCAGCTGAAATCGTTCATATTACGAAAGTAATTACTGACATTACTGAGCAAACAAATCTTTTAGCTTTAAATGCTGCGATTGAGGCCGCTCGTGCGGGAGAGCATGGTAAAGGCTTCGCAGTCGTGGCAGATGAAGTGCGCAAATTAGCTGAGGAATCCAAAGCTTCTGCCAATCAAATAGTGGATGTAATAGCACTTATTCAGCAAGAAACGAAAGAAGTAGAAAAGGCCGTAAATGTAACAGTATTGAATGTAGATGAAGGTGTCACATTTATTCAGAATGCCCAAAATGCCTTCGATGGAATTTTAAAAGCGATTGGTGAAATGACATCTCAAATCGAGGATGTATCTGCTTCTACGCAACAAATTTCTGCAAGTACTGAAGAGGTGGCAGCATCGGTCAATGAAATGTCCTCTTCTTCCAAGCATGCTGCACAGCAATCTGAAACAATAGCATCGACAATAGAAGAGCAAGTTGCGACCATTCAAGAAATAAATACTGTTGCTAAGGCATTAAGTGAAGAAGCGGTGACTGTGAAGGAAGAAATCAATAAATTTAAAATTTAAGAGGCTTATCAGCAAAGCGAGTGGTTGATTTCCGTTTCGACTGGGCGCTTTGTTGTTGCTGTCGCTACGCTTTCGCACAGATAAAACAATTGCTGACGCTTCGCTTTCGCACAGAGCAAAGGCTTCCTGGGGGCGTCCGATGAGCCGCTTCGCTGCGCTGCAGGGTCTCGGGCCAACACGATGTTGGTCACGAAGGCGTTATCACAGGACGTGATGGTTTTAGCCTTCGTTCCTCTGAATCGCTAATCCCCAAGGAGTCGCCCAATCTCCACTCCAATCAACTTATCCAATGGTATACGTTTTAGCAAAATGTCATTTCAAAATTCCTACCCTCCATGTATAAAAGTGCAAAAAAAAGCGAGATAATTTCCAACGAATTAACAGTTTGGAAATACCTCGCTCTATTTATTTAGTAGTAAAATCTTTCAGTTGAGAAGGGGGGACGCAAGTGTTAGAAGAACAACTTTTCTGTAATGAGCATGATGCGCATTTGCCCTTCTTCTGCTTCTTAATGCTCTTATATAAAGTAATACCAGCATAGCCAAAAATAATACAACCGATTAAGATATTAATCAATAAACTCATTCTTTACACCTCACATGAATAAATTCCCAATGCCATAAATCATAAGTGCAATAAGATAAGCTACAACAAATGGATAAATGGTTGCAAATAAAGTCCATTTCACAGACTGTGTTTCCCTTTTTATTGCGCCTACTGTGGCTAAACAAGGCATATAAAGTAAAACAAAGGCCAAGAATGTATAAGCACTTAAAGCAGTAAAATGAGTTGTCATTGTAGAGGATAAGACACCTTCACTTACGCTATAAATAATCGCCATTGTTGAAACAATTACTTCTTTTGCCAGGAATCCAGCAATAAGGGATGCACCGGCTTGCCATGTTCCAAAGCCTAGTGGGATAAACAACACACCAAAAGCGCCACCGATCATTGCTAAAAAGCTGTCATCCATATTGACATTAGCGCCATGTGGTCCTAAATAAGAAAGAAGCCAAATAATAACGGAGCCGGCAAAGATAATAGTACCAGCTTTGCGGAAAAATCCTTTTCCTTTTTCCCAAGTAGAACGCCAAAGTGTTTTAAGCTGTGGTACATGATAGGCTGGTAATTCAACAATAAAAACTGAAGTTTCATTTTTCAAAATCGTCATTGATAATATTTTTGTCACAATAAGCGCTACCACTATACCCATTACATATAGGGAGAATACCACTAACGATTGATGTTGAGTAAAGAATGCTGCACCGAACAAAGCATATACAGGTAACCTTGCTGAGCAGCTCATAAACGGCGCAACAAGAATTGTTAATAATCGTTCTTTCGGCTGTTCAATTGTTCTCGCCGCCATTACACCTGGAACATTACATCCAAAGCTTACAATCATCGGAATAAACGCTTTGCCGTTTAAACCGAAAAATTCCATAAGGCGATCCATGACAACGGCAATTCTCGCCATATAACCTGAATCTTCTAATAGTGAAATAAAGAAAAATAGTACAAAGATTTGTGGAATGAAAACTAAAACACCGCCAACACCCGCAATGATCCCATCACATATTAAATGAACAATAAAAGGAGCTGCACCAATAGCTTCTAAGCCCTGAGTAACAGCATCTGTAAGAGGGCCTCCTACAATGCCATCCAGGAAATCAGAAAGTGGGGTACCGATCCATGCAAACGTTGCTTGAAACATTAAAAACATAAGCGCTAAGAAAATCGGAACACCCAAAATTGGATGTGTTAGAATTTTATCAACTTTCTCTGACCATTGTGTTTCACTTTTCTCTTGTATAATTACTTTGCTGTTGATGCTAGAAATATATAAATCACGTTTTTTAGCAATAGCTTTATTTAATGGTTCACCAATTTGCTTTTCTAAAGCATTGCGCATTGCATCTAGCTTTTCAAAGTATTCCTTTTCTTTCAAATAAGCGTCAACGGCTTCATTTCCTATTAAAAATTGAATCGTACACCATCTTCTTTGTTCTTCAGGAACATGCTGTAACAATGCTTCAATTTTTGAGATGCCTTCTTCAATTAAGTCATCATAGGTTAATGTAAAACGTTGTTGAGTACGATCGGAGGCCTGAATAGCAGTATAAATACCTTCGACACCTTTACCAGTACGAGCGCTTATTGGAATAACAGGTACTCCTAAAGAACTCTGTAATTTTTCGACATCAATTGAAATGCCTTTCTTTTTCGCTACGTCAATCATATTTAAACAGATGAAAACAGGCTTTCTAAGTTCAAGTATATCTACTGTTAATTGCATATTTCGTTCGAAATTAGAAGCATCGATAATATTTAAAATTCCATCTACCTGATCTTCAAGTAAAAATGAAGTAACAACACTTTCATCTCTTGAAATCGGATTAAGCGTATATACACCAGGTAAATCAATAATTTCTTTTTGTAGTTTTTTTACTTGTCCTACTTTTTTTTCAACGGTTACACCACTCCAATTGCCAACGTATTCATATGAATTTGTCAACGTATTGAACAATGATGTTTTACCGATATTAGGGTTTCCTATTAAAGCTAATCTACTCATACTTGTTCGACCTTTATATCCATTAAATCTTTTTTTCTAAGCCCGATTTTTTGTCCTTGACATTCCAATATACAAGCTCCAGAAAACCATCCTTTTTGGACCATACAAACTTGACAGCCTTCTTTTATACCAAAAGCATTTAATCGTTTACATAAAAGAGAGTCAATTTGCTGTAGATCTTTCACTTTAACTTTTTCCCCCAATTGAACCGCGTGAAGGTTCATAAGATCTACCTACTTTCTTGTGAGTGATAATCATTATCAAAAAAATCTTATCATTTTTTATCTAGTGTATCAATATTAAGTTTACTGTAGAAAGTAATATTGGAATAGCAAAGTTAAAGTAAGATTAAACATTATTCTTCATCGTGACAACGAAGCATTCTGTAACCAACGCGGACATGTGTCTGGATGAACTTTGGGTTAGCTGGATTATCCTCTATTTTCTTTCGAAGAGTAGCCATAAAAACTCTTAGACTTGGAACATCCGATTGAAGTGCATTATGCCAAACTTCCTTTAAAATAAAATTATGCGTTAAAACTTTGCCGACATGCTTTGATAAAATAACCAAGAGCTTATATTCAATAGGCGTCAAATGTACTTCTTTGTCATTTACAAACACTGTATTTGCCGCGTAGTTTATTTGTAAATGACCATTTACAAAGACAGAGGGTTCACTTTCTAGCTGATGCTCAAATGACATTCTTCTCAAAGCTACTCGAATTCGGGCTAATAGCTCTTCAACACTGAAAGGCTTTGTAACATAATCGTCTGCACCGGCATCTAAAGCATTGATTTTATCGTGCTCTTCTCCGCGTGCACTAACTACGATAATAGGTGTTTGAGTCCAGCTTCTAATTTTCGTTATAAGCTCTACCCCGTCTATGTCGGGTAGTCCTAAATCCAAAATAATCACGTCTGGATTCATAGCAAGAGCCTTTTGTAAAGCACTATGACCATCTCGTGCAATGTCAAATTCATACTGCTGAGTAGCTAATGTCATTTTAATTAAATTGCCAATGGCTATATCATCTTCTACTACTAGAATTCGTTTATTCATCGAATTTCATTACTCCTTTTTAGCTCATCACCATAAACGTGTGGTTGATTTCATTGTCGACTTGAGCTTTCCTGGGAGCGCCCGCTTCGGATCTTCTCTGTGGCACTGATTCCAAGAAGTCATCTGGCTTCTACTCCAATCAACTTATACGAACGTTTTAATAAATGTTATCTCTAACATTTGATAAAGGGCTTTTTTTTAGTGAAAAATTAAAAATCGTTCCTTTTGGTCTATTATCCGAAACTGTTATTTCACTACCATGTAATTTTAAAATAGTTTGACATAGAGCCAAGCCTAGTCCTAAGCCTCTTCGGCTATCGCTACGCTGTACTTTTCCGGTAGTAAATGGCTCAAAAAGGCTGGTTTTTATAGCATCATCAATGCCAGGTCCATCATCAGAAATACTAAAGTGTACGAAACGTTCAGATTCTTTGACATTTATAGTAATAACACTGCCTGACGGTGTATAGGTCAATGCATTATCAATAATATTAATTAGAACTTGAATAATCAGTCGCGCATCCATTACAGCAAATAAAAATTCCGGTTCAATATGATAGGATATTTCATGTGTATTGTTTAGACGAACGACATGCGTTAGTGCCTCTTGAATAATATCTTCTACAAGCTCTAATTGCATCTCTATAGCAAATTGTCCATCTTCTAACTTAGACACAGCAAGTAAGTTTTCAACCATTTGTACAAGCCATTTTGAATTTTTATAAATATCCTCATATATTTTGCTTTTTTCATCCTCTCGAATTAGAGGTGCATTAGATAGTAATATATCTGCATTACCGGAAATAGCAGTTAGTGGTGTTCTTAAATCATGAGAAACGGCGCGCAAAAGGTTTGCTCGCATTTGTTCCATTTCAGCTTCTCTAGCTACTTCTGCATTGAGTTTTTGCAAATACCATTTATCAAGTGCAAGTGAAAAATCATTAATAATGGCATGCAAAATATTACGCTCAAATGCAGGCAAGGGTGATTGCTTTGACAGGGCTATACCGATAATGCCTTTAACACTCCCGTTTGAAATAACCGGTAAATAGTAGGCATTCACTTCAGGAAATATATCGGTGGATACGCCTGCTACATGCTTATTATTGATAACCCAGCTTATTACACCATGCTCATTCGGATTCTCAAAGAGGGAAGCTATCTTCTTATTTTCAATACTAGATATGCTCTCGGTACGGAAAAAAATAGAGTTCACAATTAAGTTATTTTCTATCTCAAAAAATTGTACTGGTTTTTCAACTAATTTAACGATTTGTGACATGCCCTCAGTAATAATTTCATCTATTGACTTAGCATGTTGAAGCCTACGATTCGTATCAAGGAGCACCTCCATTCGATAAGATTTACGAACAGCGACAATGGTTTGCTCCTTTATTTTTTTCGTTAAGCTACTTGTAATCACTCCTGAAAGGAACATAATCACAAAGGTCATCGGATAGTCACGATGATAGGCGTTAAATGAAAATCGCGGTTCTGTAAAAAAATAATTAAAAAGAAGTACTGCTATGATGGAGCTAATAATGCTCATCATCCATCCTGATGACCAAATGGCAAGAATTAAAACACCTAAAATGTAGATAGTGATAATGTTCGAGTCGCTAACACCAATTGTGTAAAAATATAGCCCAACAACTGATACTATGCCAAATACTACAGCCATTTTTAATAAGTCAAGCCATTCAAATGACAGCTTATTTTTTACAGTAGGGAAGTAGAATTGTTCGTTTTCCTGATCTGGCACTATATGTATAGCTAAATTCGGCACAAATTCATTGAGTCGATCACTAATTTTGGTGTTTGGTCGCCACCATTTTTTTCTCATGCTAGTTCTACCGATGACTAATTTAGTGACACCACTAATTTGTGCATAGTTGGCAAGGGCAACAGCTACATCATCTTCCTGAACAATTACGACATGGCCGCCAAGCTGTTCAACAAGCTTTATATGTTGCTGAAGTCGTTCAGAATTTGCGTTTCTCCTGTCATGCTCCTGTACGTTTTGAACGTAAAGAGCCGTAAATTTCCCGTGTAATGCCTGTGCTAGTCTCGCAGTAGTTCGAATAACCTTGGCATTCGTAGGAGAGCTACTAATACCAACAAGTAAATGCTCTTCGATTTGTACATGATGCTTTATAGATTCGTTGCTGTTTACCTGCTTATAGTTAATCGTATCTGCAGCTCTCCGTAATGCAATTTCTCGAAGTGATACTAAATTTTGTTTACGAAAAAAAGATTGCAACGCTTTTTCAGCTTGTTGTTTTACATAAATTTTGCCTTCTTGTAGGCGTTGAATTAACTCATCTGGTTCAATATCGACAATTTTTATTTGTGCGGCTTGATCAATTAAATAATCTGGAATACGCTCTCGTACTTTTATCCCGGTTATTTCTTCTACTATATCGTGTAGGCTTTCAATATGTTGAATATTTACGGTTGTATAGACATGAATGCCCTTTGCAAGTAATTCCTCTACATCTCCAAAACGTTTCTTGTGACGCATCGTTGGAACATTGCTATGTGCCAATTCATCAATAATGACAATTTCCGGTTTGCGCTTTAGTACTTCATCAATATCTAATTCCTGAAAAGGTTTCCCTTTATAAATTATTTTTTTCGTAGGGATTTGCTCAAGTCCCTCGAGTAAAGCTAACGTATCTGGACGAGGATGTGGTTCTACAAAGCCAACTACCACATCTTTACCAAGTTTTTTTGCTTGATGTGCTGCATCTAGCATTGCATAAGTTTTACCTACTCCAGCAGCATAACCAAGAAAGATCTTTAGCTTCCCTACAAATTGTTCTTCCTGTTGAAGCCTCGCTAAAAACGTCTCTGGAGTTGGACGTGTATTTTCCATCCTCTTTCACCTCATTTGTATTATAGCGTTATCTTCCATTAAGAAAGTATTAAGATTTTCCCTCTTTATAGTTTCTTAATAGGAAAAGCGATTTCCTAACACTACATTAATTTGAAAGTCAGTATGATGAGAGCATCCAAATAAAGGAGGGTGCTCGATTGATGGACTTTTATATGATTGGCTTACTCATCATAAGCTTTGCAAGTCTATATGCATTAACAGCTTGGTGCTTCAAGTTAGTCGATGAAAAGTAAGGGGGGAATAAAAAATGTGGATTGTTATGGGAATTGTACTTGTATTCCTTTTCGGTTATCTAGGGCATGCATTACTTTATCCTGAAAACTATTAATAGGCTTGTAGGAGGTATTGCGGTATGTGGCAAATCGCCATCGTATTAATTATTTCTTTACCAATCGTTATTCTAACTGGTCACTATTTATTTCGGGTGACAATGCAACAAAAAACATGGCTTGATCCAATAATGGACAGATTTGATGCCGTTATATATAAATTATGTGGCATTAAGCAAATAGATATGACGGGAAAACAGTATGTACTTTCATTAATTTTGTCGAACGCCTTTATGGTGTTTATTGGATACGTTCTTTTACGAATTCAAGCTATGTTGTTTTTAAACCCAAATGAGATTGACAATATGGAAGCAACACTTTCATTTAATACCATAATTTCATTTATGACGAATACAAATCTTCAGCACTATAGTGGCGAATCAGGACTAAGTTATTTATCACAAATGCTAATCATTATCTTTATGATGTTTACATCTGCAGCTACTGGTTATGCGGCTTGTATGGCGTTCTGCCGTCGTCTTGTTGCTAAAACCGACACTATTGGTAATTTCTTTGTGGATTTTGTGCGTGTTATCACACGTGTGTTAATGCCTATATCTATTGTTGTGGCCATTATTTTAGTATCTCAAGGTACACCACAAACCTTGAGTGCGAATAAAACTGTACAAACAATAGAAGGTAAATTACAAGATATTGCACTTGGACCTGTAGCTTCTCTTGAATCTATCAAGCATGTAGGAACAAATGGTGGTGGCTTTAATGGGGCGAATTCAACAACACCTTTTGAGAATCCAACGGTCATTTCTAATATTGTGGAAATGCTATCTATGATGCTATTACCAGGTGCTTGTGTAGTTGCCTTTAGTTTAATGGTTGCATATGGAAAAAGAAAAACGATCTTTGGAAAGCAAGGGCTAGCCATTTTTGTGGCAATGAGTGCGCTATTCCTAGTCGGATTGGTAACTGTGTATGTTGCGGAGAGAGCGGGTAATCCGATCATTAATGAGCTCGGAGTTGCACAGGAGCTTGGCAGTATGGAAGGAAAAGAGATGCGCTTTGGGGTGGCACAATCAGCGTTATTTACGACAGTGACCACTGCTTTTACAACGGGGTCTGTCAACAATATGCATGATACATTAACGCCGCTTGGTGGTCTTGTACCGATGTTTAATATGATGCTAAATGTTGTCTTTGGAGGCAAGGGAGTCGGCCTAATGAACATGATGATGTATGTGTTACTAACAATTTTTATCGCCTGTTTGATGATTGGTCGAACACCTCAGTTTTTAGGCAAGAAAATTGAGGAGAAGGAAATGAAGCTAATTGCTCTTTGTATTTTAATCCATCCTGCTATTATTCTATTATTTTCAGCGCTTGCAGTTGCAACAACAGCAGGTGTAGCAGGCATAACGAATCCAGGGGCACATGGTTTATCTCAAGTACTATATGAATTTGCGTCTGCCTCAGCAAATAATGGCTCAGGTTTTGAAGGATTAGTTGACAACTCAACATTTTGGAATGTAACGACAGGGCTCGCCATGTTCTTCGGACGTTATTTGACGATCATTATTCAACTCGCAATAGCGTCTCTATTAGCGAAAAAAATGTTTCACAGTGACTCGGTAGGAACATTGAAAACAGATAATACTATTTTTACATTTTTACTTGTTGCTATCGTTTTAATGATTGGTGCTCTTACATTTTTACCGGCATTAGCACTCGGGCCAATTACAGAGCATTTACAACTTTATTCATAAATAAGGAGAGACACCTATGGAAACAGCAAGAAAAGGTTTGCTTACGGGCAATATGCTAAAAAGCTCGATTATAGACGCTTTAAAGAAATTTAGTCCACTATATATGCTGAAAAATCCAGTTATGTTTGTAGTAGAAGTTGGGTTTATGTTTGTGCTGTTATTAACCCTCTTTCCGAATATGTTTGGTAGCGGAGTAGGAGAACATGATCGATTATATAATGCGATCGTCGCGGTCATTCTTTTTGTAACCATTCTATTTGCAAACTTTGCTGAGTCGATTGCTGAAGGCCGAGGAAAGGCACAAGTTCAAACGTTAAAAAATACTAAAACAGTTACACAGGCTCGTGTCTTACTTAGTGATGGTTCTGAAATACTTAAACAGGCACATGAATTAAAAAAGGGTGACATTGTTTTAGTTCAGGCAGGAGAGGTTATTCCAAATGATGGAGAAGTTATTGAGGGAATTGCTACTGTGGATGAATCGGCGATAACAGGTGAGTCTGCCCCTGTTGTAAAGGAGCGGGGTGGAGACTTTTCATCAGTTACAGGTGGTACGACGGTTACGAGTGATTGGCTGATGATCGAAATTACTTCGATGCCTGGGGAATCCTTTTTAGACAAAATGATCACGCTCATTGAAGGAGCCAGTCGTAAAAAAACGCCAAACGAGATAGCACTCAATACACTTCTAGTAAGCTTAACGATTATTTTCTTATTAGTTGTTGTGACGCTCTATCCAATGACAACTTATTTAAATGTACCGATTTCTATCGCAACATTAATTGCCCTTACAGTTTGTTTAATTCCTACAACCATTGGTGGATTATTGTCGGCAATCGGTATTGCAGGAATGGATAGAGTTACTCAGTTTAATGTTATTGCGATGTCTGGAAGAGCCGTAGAGGCATGTGGAGATGTAGATACATTAATTTTGGATAAAACTGGAACTATCACTTATGGAAATCGCATGGCAGCTGAATTTCTCCCAGTAAAAGGGGTGGACAGTAAAGATTTAATGCAAGCTGCATGGCTTAGTTCTTTAACAGAT
Source organism: Lysinibacillus sp. RC46 (assembly GCF_041262385.1). Taxonomy (NCBI): domain Bacteria; kingdom Bacillati; phylum Bacillota; class Bacilli; order Caryophanales; family Bacillaceae; genus Lysinibacillus; species Lysinibacillus sp. RC46. The sequence goes on from NZ_JBGCCF010000026.1 coordinate 22,650, forward strand.
GATACACCGGAAGGAAAGTCTATTTTGTCACTTGCTTGTGAATTAGGGGTGAATACTAACGATGAAGAAAACATTATTAAGTCAAGTGAACATATTCCCTTTACCGCACAGACTCGTATGAGTGGTATGGATATGAAGGATGGCACAAAAATTCGAAAAGGAGCCTATGATACGATAAAAAAAGAGAGCTTAAAAGCAGGTCATAGCATTCCTACAAATTTGGAACAGCTGATTCAACAAGTATCTTCTGTTGGTGGAACACCACTAGTAGTAGCGTTAAACGATAAAATTTTAGGTGTCATTTACTTAAAGGATGTCGTAAAGGCCGGACTTAAGGAACGCTTTGATCAGCTTCGAGCAATGGGTATTAAAACGATCATGTGTACAGGAGATAATCCATTAACCGCAGCAGCTATTGCAAAGGAAGCAGGGGTGGACAGTTTTATTGCAGAAAGTAAGCCAGAAGACAAAATTCAAGTTATTAAAGATGAGCAGGCACAAGGGAAAGTAGTAGCTATGACTGGTGACGGGACGAACGATGCCCCTGCATTAGCACAAGCTAACGTAGGTCTTGCCATGAATTCAGGAACAAATGCAGCAAAGGAAGCTGCGAACATGGTCGATTTAGATTCAAATCCTACTAAAATTATTGAAGTTGTAGAAATAGGGAAGCAGTTGCTCATGACTCGAGGTGCGTTAACAACGTTCAGTATTGCAAATGATATCGCAAAGTATTTTGCAATTATTCCAGCTATGCTTATGGTCGCAGTACCAGAGATGGGGACATTAAACATTATGCATCTCAATTCTCCATCAAGTGCGATAATTTCTGCTTTAATTTTTAACGCAGTGATTATACCACTATTAATACCTATTGCAATGAGGGGTGTTAAGTATAAGCCGATGAGTGCTGAAAAATTATTAAATAAAAACTTACTTGTTTATGGCGTAGGCGGAATTATCGCTCCTTTTATCGGCATTAAGTTGATTGATTTACTAGTTGGACCACTATTCCATACGTTTGGGTTATAGGAGGAAGGACATGCGAAAACTTTTTGAGAATTCAAAGCAAGCATTTTTAATCACAATGACAATGTTCGTTTTATGTGGTTTTATATACCCATTTGCAGTAACTGCATTAGCTCAAGGGTTATTTCATCATAAAGCAAATGGTAGTTTAATAGAAGCAGATGGTGAAGCTGTTGGTTCAGAATTAATCGGTCAAGCTTTTACTGCACCGGAATATTTCTGGGGGCGTGTCTCCTCTGTTAATTATAATGTCTATACGAAAGAGGATACGATACCAGACGAAAATGGCCAGGTGAACTATAGTGGTGTTAGCTCTGGAACGTTTAACTATGCACCATCCAATCCAGAATTAAAGAAACGGATAGAAGCAGATATCGAGAAGTTTTTACTAGCAAACCCATCCGTAAAACGACAAGACATACCCGCTGATTTAATGACCGCTTCAGGCTCAGGTTTGGATCCGCATATTAGTGTGAAGGCTGCAGAATTACAAGTCGATCGAATTGCCCAAGCAAGTGGGCTTGCGAAGGATGAGATTGAAAAAATTATAGCAGCAAATACGGAAAAACGGACGTTGGGAACTTTTGGAGAAAATAAGGTAAACTACCTAATGGCCAATCTAGATATTATAAAAAAAATGGATGAGAAATAGGTTCATCACCAAAAGTTAGGGATGACATTTGTTAATAAGTTTACCATGTATATAAGTTGATTGGAGTGGAGGCTGGGCGACTCCTCGGGGATCAGCGTCACAGATGAGACCCTGCAGCGAAGCGAAGTGGCTCATCGGACGCCCCCAGGAAATCGCCCAGTCGGAACGGAAATCAACCCTACGTTATTATGATGAGCAATAGGGGGATAAAAATTTAACAAATAAAAACAGGTAGAGAAAAGCTTCTTAGTTTTCTCTACCTGTCGCTATAAATAAATTAAGCTTGTGAATTTACAAGGATTTTAATATGATTTTTTTCTTTCATTAGTGCCTCGAAGCCTTCTGTTACGACTTCAGCAAGAGTAATTCGTTTCGTTACAAGTTTTTCAGCAGGGAAGTAACCTTGTTTCATTAATTCCATAACGGCTGGGAAAATATCGCGATAAGCAATAATCCCTTTTACAGAACGCTCTGTCAGTACGATATTGTTTGGCAGAATAGAAGCTTCAGTTTCCCAAATAGAAACGATAATTGTTTCTCCTTCAAATGTTGTAGAATCAATAGCTTGCTGTAATACTACAGGAACACCTGTTACTTCAAATGCAACATCTACGCCACCATTTGTTAATTCATGTAGACGAGCTACTGCATCCTCATCTTTAGGATTAATAACGGCCGTAGCGCCAAGTTCTAATGCTTTAGCAGCACGCTCTGCGGAAAGCTCTACCGCATAAATTTCGGCTGCTCCAGCTGCACGTAATGCCTCGATTACAAGAAGACCGATTGGCCCAGTACCAAAGACAGCTGCTGTATCGCCAGCTTTTAGTTTGCTTTGACGAACTGCATGTAATGCTACTGCCGCTGGTTCAACAAGTGCACCTTGTTCATAGGAAAGCCCCTCAGGCATTTTATGTACCATTTTTTCATCTACCATTGTATATTCAGAGAAACCTCCGCCACCGCCAGAAAGACCGTGGAATCCTAGGTGCTTACAAATATTATATTTCCCTTTTTTACAAGCAGCACATTCGCCACATGCAAGAATAGGTTCTACAACGACAGGATCTCCAACTTGTACCTTTGTAACGCCTTCGCCAACTTCTACTACTTCACCAGAGAACTCATGTCCCATAACAATTGGCGCAATATCTTTACTGACATAGTGAGGTTGTTCCACAGGAATGAATATTGGGCCAGCTGCGTATTCATGTAAATCACTACCACAAATCCCTGTCCAATGTACTTTAATTTTTACCTTTCCAGGTGAAATTACTGGTTCTTCAATGTTTTCTACACGGATATCTTTTGCTTTATACCATCTTGCTGCTTTCATAATAAGTCAACCTCCTCTAGTATCTTACATTTTCATCGTAACATATGGTAATTCTTCAAAGCATTAGTTAACAATAAATTGACATAAAAAATACTAATTCTTGGATTTTTCCAATAGCATTATAGTGCTATCCGCTTGTCGACAAAATAATAAATATAAAGTGTATCAAAAAACAAAGGTTAGCGCTTTTTTTATTGCATATTCACAGTATTTCGAGTAACTTTGATAAGGGCTTCGCTACAGCTATGATAAAAATATACAATTATGTTCATGCTTTAGATAATAGGACGTTAATATACCTAAAAGTTGAATCATGATACAATGAGAAAGATGTTAGGAGGAACGAATTATGTCAAAATATACTGATTATAATTTTCAGCCATTTTTGCAGGACGCAATTGCAAAACTTGGCTTTACAGAACCAACGCCGATTCAAAAGGAAATCATTCCGCTACTATTAAAAGGAAAGAGTGCAATCGGACAAGCGCATACAGGGACGGGAAAAACACATAGTTTTTTAATTCCTATTGTGCAACGAATTAATGCTGACAAGCAGGAAGTACAAGCTGTTATTACGTCACCTACACGTGAGCTTGCACAACAAATTTTTGATGCATTAAATCAATTAATTGAAGGAACAACTATTCAAGCGAAACTATTTATTGGAGGTACGGACAAGCAACGCTCCATTGATAAGTTAAAAACGCAACCACAAATTGTTGTCGGAACGCCAGGACGTATTCGTGATCTCGTTTCAGCGCAAGCGTTATTTGTGCATACGGCACCAATTTTAGTTGTCGATGAGGCAGATTTAGCCTTCGATATGGGCTTTATAGAGGAAATCGATGGTTTTGCTTCCCAAATGCCAGAAAACCTTGAAATGTTTGTATTCTCAGCAACAATTCCAGAAAAGCTTCAGCCTTTCTTAAAAAAATATATGGAAGCACCTGTTCATGTCCATATGAACGATAAACGCCCGGTCGCAGAAGGAATTGACTTTGTGCTTGTACCAGTGCGTTCTAAATCACGTAACAAACGTTTGTTGGAAGTCATTGAAGGAATCAATCCGTTTTTAGCGGTAATTTTCACTAACACACGTAAAACAGCAGAGCACGTTGCTGGCTACTTAAATGAAAACGGGATTCGCTGTGGTCAAATACATGGTGACTTAAGTCCACGTGATCGTAAGAAGATGATGAAGCAAATTCGAGAATTGGACTATCAATATATCGTTGCAACAGATCTTGCGGCACGTGGTATCGATATTCAAGGAATTTCACATGTCATTAACTACGAAATTCCAGAGGACTTAGAATTCTTTATTCATCGTGTGGGACGTACAGCGCGTGCAGGGAATAAAGGAACTGCTATCACGTTGTTTGAGCCATCAGATGAGGATGCAGTAGTACGTGTTGAGAAAATGGGTATTCCATTTGTTCAAAAAGATGTAAAAGATGGCGAATGGACTGAACTAAAAGATCGCCATGCACGTAAAAATCGTGTGAAGCATGAAAATGAAATCGATGCGAAAGCAAAGTCATTAGTACGTAAGCCGAAAAAAGTAAAACCAGGCTACAAACGTAATATGAAATGGGAAATGGAAAAAATTAAAAAACGTGAACGTCGTTTAAAAGCTCGCGGTAAAAAATAAGGAGGCATTCAAATGCTACTTGGATCGCATGTTTCAATGAGTGGAAAAGAAATGCTGCTCGGATCAAGTAAAGAGGCCCTTTCATATGGGGCAAATACCTTTATGATTTATACAGGTGCACCGCAAAACACTCGTCGTAAGGCAATTGCTGACCTCAATATTATGAATGGTTTATTACACATGAAAGAGCATGGGATGACGAATATTGTTGTCCATGCTCCATACATTATAAATATTGCGAATACAGAAAAACTCGAAACTTTCCGTCTAGGCGTAGATTTTTTACAGTCGGAAATCGAACGAACTGCAGCGTTGGAAGCAACACAAATTGTTTTACATCCGGGTGCTCATGTAGGTGCGGGAGCAGACGCAGGGATTGCCAAGATTATTGAAGGTTTAAATGAAGTACTATCACAGGATTACCCTGTACAAATCGCATTAGAGACAATGGCGGGGAAGGGAACTGAATGTGGTCGTTCCTTTGAAGAACTTGCTAAAATTATAGATGGTGTAACACATAACGAGCGTCTTTCAGTATGCTTTGATACATGCCATACTCATGACGCTGGTTATAATATAGTAGAAGATTTTGATGGCGTCTTAAATGAGTTTGATAAACTAATAGGTGTTGATCGTATCAAAGTCCTGCATATCAATGATTCAAAAAATGTCCGTGGTGCAGGAAAAGACCGTCACGAAAATATTGGCTTTGGTCATATTGGCTTTGATGCATTAAAAAATATTGTGCATCATCCACAATTAATGGAGGTTCCTAAAATCTTAGAAACACCATTTGTTGCTTTAAATAGTGATGCCAAATCAAAATCGGCTCCTTATAAACATGAAATTGAAATGCTTCGTAATGGAGAGTTTAAACCAGAGTTAATCGATGCTCTAAGAGGATAGAATAAAAAGCCCGAAATCAGCGGTATAGTTGCTGATTTTCGGGCTTTTTTTATTTTCATGGTGATGAGATGAATGCTGATGCGATCCTTTATTTCAATGGGTGTCTAAACACATACTAAAATAGAGGAACTCAGTCTAAGAACGCCACGTCCTGTGGCAATTTATCTGTGCGAAAGCGAAGCGACAGCGGCAATTACGCCTGGAGAAATTGATTATTTCGTAAACAATGCAATTAGTTGTCTGGAACGCTTTCTACCTAAAACAGCTTCTACCTCTACAAGAATATCTTTTGGAATACCTAAAAAGAGCCACGTAAATGAGAATTGCTCCAAATAAGGACGGAGTTTTCTTACTTCAGAAGTAGTAATTTCAAATCCTTCAGCACGTGCAATCGCAACAACTTCCTTATCACTACTTTGTGTTAATTGCTGTAAAAATTGAATACTCAAAGCTAATCCTCCTTTTAAAGTTGTTTAGTTTCTTGAAACAAAAATCATTCTTGTGAACGTCGTGCTAGCTATGAAAAGCTTCACATTAATGTATTAGAATCAATGTCTATACCAACTCGAAATCGAAAACAGTAGAATAGCAATCTTATTTTCTTTACAAAAACTGTACTTTCATATATACTTACAACTTGTTAAATCGTAATGATTATGAATTAGAAAGAAGAGAACATACATGAAAAAATCATTAATTGACATTGAAAATGTGTCTTTTCAATATGACTATACGCAAGTATTAAAAAATATCTCTTTCCGTGTAGAAGAGGGAGATTTTTTAGCACTTCTTGGTCCGAATGGTTCAGGGAAATCTACATTATTAAAAATTATTTTAGGATTACTAAAACCAATGTCTGGAGAAATAAAGCTATTTGGTGAACCAAGTTCAACTTTTAAGCATCGTGAATGGATAGGGTATGTGTCACAAAAATCTAATGCCTTCAATTCGGGTTTTCCAGCAACTGTCCAAGAAGTAGTGAAAAGTGGATTATCGAAAAAATTAGGATTATTTAAAAGACCTGGACGAGATGCAAAGGAAAAAGTATTGGAAGCATTAAAAGCTGTTGGGATGGAAGCATTTATCAATCGTAATATTGGTGAGCTATCTGGTGGGCAACAGCAACGTGTCTTTATTGCAAGAGCATTAGTTAGTGAACCGAGGCTACTAATATTGGATGAACCAACTGTCGGCATTGATCATGAGAATGTGCAGTCATTTTATGATATGCTGGCGAAATTAAATCGGGAACAGGGAATTACAATGATTCTTGTTACACACGATGTTGATACAGTGTCGAATCGTATCAGTCATGTAGCATGTTTAAATCAAACTATACATTTCCACGGTTACAAAAATGAATTTGATACAATTTCTCATGATGCGCTTGATGCTTGGTATGGCCATTCAGTGAGAAAGATTCACTAGAAGGAGAAGGTATAATGATTGAAGCAATTTTTAACTATGAATTTTTACAAAATGCCTTTTTCTCTGGGCTATTAATTGGCATATTGGCACCGCTATTAGGTGTTTTTATTGTCGTTCGCAGGCTTTCGCTTATTGCTGATGCCTTGTCACATGTGACACTCGCGGGAATAGCGGGAAGCTTATATATCAGTCAATCTGTTACAGCTTTAGCAATGCTAAATCCGATTTACTTAGGCATATTGGCATCTGTCAGCGGTTCGGTTTTAATTGAGCGTCTTAGACGTTTATATAAGCACTATGAAGAGCTTGCTATTCCAATTATTATGTCAGGTGGGATAGGTATTAGTGCTATATTTATCTCGCTTGCGAGTGGCTTTAGCACGGATTTAATGAGCTATTTATTTGGTTCAGTGTCAGCTGTATCACGTCAGGATTTATGGGTAGTGGTAGGAATTGCTGCAGTTGTCATTATCTTTTTATTTATATTTTTTAAGGAACTTTTTGTTTTATCTTTCGACGAGGAATATGCTAAAGCTAGCGGTCTGCCTGCACGTTGGATTCATCTCTTATTTATGATCGTTACAGCGCTTGTTATTGCTGCAAGTATGCGCATCGTCGGTATTTTACTTGTATCATCACTTATGACGTTACCTGTGGCTGCTGCAATGCGACTTGCAAAGGGCTTTAAGCAAACAATCATTTATGCAATTGTCTTTGGCGAAACGGCTGTGTTAATCGGTTTAGTCAGTGCTTTTTATTTAGATTTAGCACCCGGTGGTACAATTGTCGTTACTTCTATCTTAATTTTGTTACTTGTAATACTAGTGAAGAAAATAGTTTTTAAAATGGCTACAAAACGGGAGGAGGTAGCGCAGTGAATGTTTCAAGAGCGTGGGAAATTTTAAAAGAAAACGGCTTTAAAAAAACAGATAAACGGGAGTTAATATTAGATATGTTTGCAGCAACAGATAAATATTTAACTGCTCGAGATTTATTAGATGTTTTGAAAAAAGATTTTCCAGGTATGAGTTTTGATACGATTTATCGCAACCTTTCAACGTTTGTGAAGCTAGGAATACTGGAGGAAACTGAGTTATCTGGGGAACGAAATTTCCGTATGCATTGTGAATCTGAACATCATCACCATCATTTTATTTGTATGGATTGCGGCAATGTTAAGGAGCTAAATCTCTGCCCTATGGAAATGCTTGGAGAAAAGCTGCCAGACTATGAAATTGAAAATCATAAATTTGAGATCTATGGTAAATGTCCAGAGTGTAAGCATGAAACTTTGTAAAATCTGACATGACAATATTTGAAGAAAGGGGTAGTTCCAAGTGAGGTTTCATTTGGAACCACCCCTTTTTTGTACAAAGGTCTTTCCCGACTATTATTGCGCATCGCTCTAATAATCTATGATTTTTGAGTGAAAGGAGATTGGTAATATGTCCGCTAGGCATTTAAAAAGATGTATTTTCTTTAATATTGAATAGAAGGTATTTGCTGCTATACGGGTATATGGCTTCTTTCTGTAAATAGTAAAAAGACGAATGATTTATCATTCGTCTTTTTATTATATTATTGATGTTTTTGTTGGAATTCTACCATAAAGTCACGTAATGCTTCACAAGCCTCTAATGGTACAGCATTGTAAGTAGAAGCACGGCAGCCGCCTACAGAACGGTGTCCATTAAGTCCAACAAATCCTGCTGCTTTTGCTTCTGCAAGGAATTGTTTTTCAAGCTCTTCATCAGCAACACGGAAAGTGATGTTCATTAAAGAACGGCTTTCAGGTGTTGCATGACCAGTATAGAATCCATTGCTATTGTCAATAGCATCATAAATTACTTTTGCTTTTAATTCATTATGCTTGGCAATATCAGCAACGCCACCTTTTGATTCTACCCATTTTAATACTTCACCTAACATATAGATACCAAAAGTTGGTGGTGTATTGTATAAAGAGTTGCTGTCAGCGTGCGTTGAGTATTTTAGCATCGTAGGAATATTTTTATTCGCTTTCTCTAACAAATCTTTGCGAATAATGACTACTGTTACACCAGATGGACCAAGATTTTTTTGAGCCCCTGCATAAATAAGACCAAATTTACTTATATCAACTGGCTTAGAAAGAATATCACTAGACATATCCGCAATTAATGGTACATTACCCGTTTCAGGGAATTCCTTCCATTGTGTACCGTAAATCGTATTGTTTGAAGTGATATGCAAATAGGCATCCTCTTCATTGAATTGAATGTCTGCTAAAGTTGGGATATTGCGGTATTTATTTTCTTTTGTGCTAGCAGCTTCTACGGGCGTACCAAATAATTTAGCCTCTTTGAAAGCTTTTTCAGACCATGATCCTGATAATACGTAGCTTGCTTTTTGATCTGCTTGTAGGAAGTTCATCGGTATCATAGTAAATTGAAGACTAGCTCCACCTTGTAGGAAAAGGATTTCATAGTTTTCTGGGATAGCATAAAGCTTTTTCAATAAAGCAATTGCTTCATTATGTACTTCGTCGAAAATGGCACTACGGTGGCTCATTTCCATAATTGACATGCCTGAGTCACGGAAGTTTACTAATTGTTGTTGGGCTTTTTCTAATACTTCTAGTGGTAGGGCAGAAGGGCCTGCGTTAAAATTGTATGCTCGTTGTGTCAAAGTGGTACACTCCTTGTTTGTTTTATAAGGTTAAACCTTAATCATAGGGTTTTTAGTCCCTACTAATTTGAATCTATCGGGCTTTTACAATCAGTTCATAGTCATCTAGCAACTTTATATATATAGGTAATAGATTAAGCGGAATACTGACCGTTAAAAGCACTTTACTGGATTATAACTTAATTTTCAAGAGAAAAAATAAAATTCTCACTATTCGAGCAGAATAATGACAGGCTCGCAACAAAATATACACAATTGAGTTAAAATTCATAATAGCGTTTTGGCTTTAAATACGAACAAATTGAAAATGGATGTGTATATATGAGTTGATGTTTCGTGATTTACACGTTGCTAAAACGGTAGAATTATAAAATGTTCGTGTTTGTTTAAATGAAATCTCTTTTGCTAAATAAGTACTCGCTTGCACATTCCACTCCAGAAGGACGCTTTCCGTAGGTGTAGTCTAGGGATAGTTAGGTAGAGAGAGAGGAACAAAAAAAGCAGCCAACATTGACTGATTTCTAGCACTGATTCAGTTTTAAATGTGGTTTATATTAAAAATAATATTGGTTTACATAAAAACTAATCAAATTTCGGGCGGGGAATTATTCTAACCTACAACATAAACCAAGTAACTTTCGGTATAATGAATTGTGAATACGGATAGAAGGGGTGTTTTAAATGTTTACAATAGAAGAAGCGTGTTTAGTTGTCGTCGATGTCCAAGGGAAGTTAGCGACAATTGTTGACGAAAGTGAAGCGGTGATTGAAAATGTGGCCAAGCTGGTACAAGCTATGCAAGCTTTGGAGGTACCTATTTTATGGCTTGAACAAAATCCTAGCCGTTTAGGTGGGACAGCATTAGATATTGCTCAGCATATTCAAGGTCAACAACCTATAGCTAAAATGGCTTTTAGTGCATGCCAGGAGCAAGAGTTTGTCGATGCAATGAAGGCAAGTGGTCGTTCTCAATTTATTGTGACAGGTATCGAAACACATATTTGTGTCTACCAAACAGCTCGACAGCTAAAAGAACAAGGGTTTGAGGTTGAAGTTGTTGCAGATGCAGTGTCCTCTCGTACAAAGGCCAATAAAGAGCTAGGGCTTGAGAAGATGAAGGCACTTGGGATTTTACCAACAAGCATGGAAATGATTTTATACGAGTTACTACAACGTGCAGATCATCCACATTTTAAAACGGTGTTACGACTCGTTAAATAACAAAAAAACTCATCAGAACGATGAGTTTTTTGTTATTATGCAGGCATATCAGTCGGTGTTGGTTTTGCATAGCCTTCTTTATATGTGTTATCAATTGTTTGACGAATTTCTTTCAGGCTCATACCATCTTTATGCATTTTTGCAGACTGTACAGCAATTTCTAGGCAAACGAGACAACGAGTACCGTGATCATCCCAAACAATTGTGCCATCCTTACGTTTTTCCTCAATAAAGCAGTTTAAATTGCTTTTATGTCCGGCTGATTCGCCACATCCACAATAACATGGCATCCATTCTAAAATTTCTGTAGACTGACCAGCAATTTGATACACTAAACGAATATCTTCTGATTTATTATTTAAAAACGATGGTAAAACATCAGCAGAAGCAGTTTCCTCCTGAATATCTCCAGAAGCATGTCCATGTTCTTCATGTGAAGCTTCTTTTTGCGCTTCATTCTGATTTTTTTCAACAGCCTGATGATCTTCACCACAAGCACTTAACACTAATAACGACAAAGTAAAAATAGATAGTAGTTTTTTCAACAAAAGCGCCTCCTACATGTTTACAATACTTCCATTATAACATCGTTCGTTTTAGGATTTACAAGAAGCGCTAGCAAAAATTAATGAAATATATCTAATCCGCGTGTTTTGTTCATTAAAAGTTCCATTTTCTCACTCAGTAATTTTTTCATGAAGAAACCAAATAGAATGAAAATGAGCCAGAAGAAAGATAAAAAGGCAAGATCAATCCAGACCTTTGACCAAATAATACCACCAACTGCCTCTCGCATCATTCCAATCGCATAAGTGAACGGAAGAAATGGATTTATCATTTGGAAAAACTTGGGTAGCAATTCTACAGGATATGTGCCACCGGAACCGGCAATTTGCAACACTAACATAACAATGGCTAACGCTTTTCCAACATTTCCGAATACGGATACTAGCGTATAGACAACCGTAATGAACACTAAACTAATAAATAGCCCAAATGGAATAAAGAAGTAAGGAGCACTAATTGACCCATCTAAAATAACAATATCTCCTATTGTAATAATGAGCGTTTGAATAAATGAAAAAGTTGCAAATGTTAATAAACGTCCAAAGTATATTTGGCGAATACTATATTGATTATTGTCGTGAATATCTACAGATAAAAGAGAAATTAATAATAAACAACCAACCCAAATGGAAAGCACAGTGTAAAAAGGTGTCATAGCTGTTCCATAATTAGCAATTGGAAACATTCTATGTTCCTCAAGCTTAATAGGCTCCTCAAAGAAATCTCGCTCGGCGTTAACGTCGTTTTTCAATAATTGAACGATTTCAGAAATATCAGCTTCGCTTTCTAATTTTCTTAGTTTGTCTGCAAGATCTTTAATTTTTGTACTTAAAGCAGGAAAATCTGATTGTACTGTACCAATTGTCTTATTAGCTGTTGCTAACATATTTTTAGCATTTGTTAAACGATCTGTAGCCTGAGGCAGTACACTTTTTACTTTTGTTAGCATGGTTGATGCATTTGTTAACGTATTTTTTGCAGAAGTCAAGGTCGTATGAATTTGTGGTTCTAGATGATCGTTATAATTAGTAAGAAATTGATGAAGATTGTTAGAAGCATTTTGTGCAACATTTTGAACATCGGCAAGATCTTTTTTGATTGTTTCGACATCAATATTATTTAATTGCTGTACTTTATTTGAGGCGTCCGTTAATAAAGTATTCAGCTGATTTAATGCTGTTAAAGAGCTTAAAGAATAATCAGTAAAACTAGGATTTGCCTGTAAATCTCCACGGATAGCTTCAAGCTGTTCAATAATTTTATTATTTGTTAGCAAAGTCTTAACATCTTCAGAATTGTTTTGCTGTAGGGCCGTCAGGATGTTTTGCACCTTGTTTTCAAGCTGTTTACGAGTCGAAGCATCAGCTTGTGTTAATTTTTGAAGTGCTTCGAGTGTTTGGATGCTAGAGTTTACTTTATCACGGGATGCATCCAGTTGATTTTTAATCGTATCCTTTATTTGTGCAATGGTAGCTGAATCTACATTAGCATTTTGTATTTTCCCTATTATATCTGTAAATCGTTGGGCAATATTTTGTACAGTTTCTAGATCTTTTTTTATGATAGGGGACAACTGGTTGAACAATGTATCAGCTTCATTAATCAATTTTAAGCCTGAGTTGATAGTTGTTAGACCATCATTTGTTAATTTTTCAACCTCAGGAACTTGGGTAATCGTGTGGTTCAGTAAAGTCTCAGCTTCTTTTCCACCTTTAGCGGTTTTTGCTAAAAATGTTCCGATATCAGGAAGGTTATGTTCGATTGTAAAAATGTAATTTTCGAATTTCTTAAAATCTGGAATTTCCTTTTCCATCTCCACACCGACCGTATTAAAAATAGAAAAAAGTGTTCCGCTGACAGTTGAGATAAACTCACTAGAAACCTGTTGCGTCAGTCCGCTTGCACCTTTACTTGTAATTTTGGGTGCGATTGGATTTATTTTTTCATTTACATAATAATCGATATGCGCTTTAGTAGGCACATTTGATATTATAGAGGTCAGTTTTTGAGAAAAATCACTAGGGACAACAATAACCGCAAAATAGTTACCGTTTTTTAAATTATCAATGGCTTGTTCATGAGAGGTAAATTCCCAAGTAAAGTTTTGATTGGTACTTAAATTGTCTACTACCTCGTTACCGACATTAATATCTTCTCCTCTAACATTCGCTCCTGTGTCTTCGTTGACAATAGCAATTTTCATGTTGGCTGTATGAGCATAGGGATCCATAGAGGCATAAATATTGAGCCACGCATAAAGAGAAGGTAAAAAAATGAGTCCACCAATAATGACAGCAACTACCCAGTTTGTTAAGATATTATGGATATCACTTTTATAAATTTGAAAAATATTTCGGATAGTGTGTTTCATATTAACCACTCCATATTCGTATTGAGCATTATATATGTATGTTCCCAAATTTGGGCCAGATTATGTTTGAATTATGGAAAAACTTATTTTCGAAGACTTATTAGTTTACTAGGTTTTAAAAACACTTTATAATCAATCGCGAATACACTAAAACTAGGATTTTTTGGTGTAAAAAAGGAGGAACACATTCCCATGAAAAAACTACTAATTATTGGCTCGGTAATTGTTTTGTTATTTGCAGTAATTATTGTGCTAACAAAAGTCTCGAACAATAGCAAATTAGAAAACGCAGAGAAACTTTATGGCGACAAAGAACTAAAACAAGAAACAATTGATCAATTGGATGATAAAAATTACCAAAATATTATGTTGCCTGACGAGCTTGAAAAAAAAATAAAAGCTGGTGAAGATGTAAATGCTTATTTCTTCAGTCCAACATGTATGCACTGTAAAGCTTTTACACCTGAGTTAATGCCTATTGCCAAGGAGCTTGGTGTTGATATTGCCCAATTAAATGTTTATGAATACGGAGAATTAGGGGATAAATATAACATTGAATACACACCAACATTCATTCACTTTGAAGGTGGTAAAGAGGTTCAACGTTTTGTAGGTGCCTTATCAGAAGAAGATTTACGTACATTTTTAAATAAAGAAGTATTAAAAAAATAAGTAAAGCGGAGACTGGATCAAAAGTTATTTTTGAACAGTCTTTTTTTAATTTCTAGTTAAATCCTCCGGACGTAATTATGCCGAGGCATAATTGAATTTTGTAGTGTATACTAAATATACTGAAGAGTTGTACATTGGAGGAAGATTGAATGACAATGGATGATTATTTTTATAATGGTGAGCTAATGAAGTGTTATGAGGCGGCTAAACAAGTTACAGATGAAAATGAGAAAGTGTTAGCTGATAAATATATTAAATTATTAGAAGAGTACGATTTTGCTAGCTATCCAAAGTCTGCACTGGTTGTTGAAACTCAACATGCAGAACGAGCGGATGAAAGTTATCCTGAATCGGATACCGTAGTCGAAATTCGTGCGATAAAAGATGAAACAGAGTTTTCAAAGCGTATTAAAGAGCTTGAGGATGTAGCAACAACAGGTACTTCAAATGAGAAGGCACAATCATATTTTACACAAGGTGAACTGTTTTTGTTTGCACATCATTACAATGAGAGTGTCCATTGTTTTAGACAAGCAGTAAAAGAAAACCCTAACAAGGCGTTATATTGGGGCATCACAGGTCAAACTATGCATCGCTTTGGGTGGTTGCCATTTGATGCACTTGGCTACTTAGAGCAAGCTATTAACTTGGATCCAAAAAATGCGCGTTGGAAATGGAATAAAGCACTTGTTCTTATTCAATTAGCGAAGGATTTGCAGATGGCACCGTTTATGGCAAATGCTGCGATTACATTAGAAGAGGCAATAGCTGATTGTGGCGAACATCAGCGTTCCTTAAAAGATGCTATCCAAAATACGATAGATAATATGGATAGCTATGTATTTTCATAAAAATTATTAGATGTCTCAATAAGTTGAGGCATCTTTTTTATTTTAATTCAGCACATGTTTTTTGTAGTGATACTTTTTATCTCGAAAAAGCCTGATAAGTGAAGATTAATATTCAGTGTAGGATGAAGAACCCCTCCTACTGATTGAAGCTTCACTTTATTTTAATATTTAGTCCTAAATTTTTATTTTTATTTAGTTGAAAAGTTGGTTCTTAGTGTTAGTTTTATAGTATAATTATCCTAAATACATCGATAAAACAGTATATGGAAGGAGATTATTTAGAGATTAAGAAGGGGTGTTATGATGTGGAAATTTAATGAAGATTTTTCATTTGTGAAGCAGGGCATTCAATTTATCCTATTATCACTGGTGTTATTAATCGTAATTGATTTGGGTAGTGATAAATTTTATTGGATATTTGGAGAGAACAATTATGTAACGCTTCATTTAATGATGGAAATGCTTATTACTGTAGTGACAATGTCTATTTCGATTCAGGCATGGTTAATTACGCCTTATATTTTATCGAATAAAGTCCTCTATGCTGGGTCATTATTTTTAACGATTAGCTTATTAGAAATGGCTCACGCACTTTCCTATAAAGGAATGCCATTTTTTATTACTGAAAGTACGCCGTATGCATCAACATGGTTTTACATGTTTTGTCGATTACTATTATCGATTGGTTTTCTCATTATTTTTTTTATAAAGGAAAAGGAAATAAAATCGATTTATCGTTGGTTTATTTATAGCTTACCGTTTGTAATAATCACTGGTTGTTTTGTCGTTATCTATGCCCCAACGCCTATATTGCCACCACTTTTGATAGAAAGTGAAGGTCCCACTGTTTTAAAAAATACTTTGCAATATATAGCTGTAGCTTTCCATTTGGTGATTATGGCTCTATTACTTCTAAAGTTTAAAAAAGCACCTAAAATTATATTTTTATTATTATGTAGTTCGATTTATTTAATAATGAGTGATTTTCTTTATACCATGTATCAAGATGTTTCTGATATTAAAAACTTCATAGGACATATGTTTGAGTTAGGTGCATCTTATCTTTTATTTAGAGCTATTTATTTTTCATCTATTGAAAAACCTTTTCAGCAGTTAGTTGATACACAAGAGCATTTAGAAAAATCTCGTGAAAAGATGCATCATATGGCTTACCATAATGAGATTACGAATTTACCAAATGAACGTTTTTTAATGGAATCATTAAAGAGAGAGTTATACATATCTAAATCCCAAAAGGCAATTCTTGCTATCGGTATAGAAAGAATTGCTGCTATTAAAGCGTCTTTAGGTAGTACATATGCAGACCAAATGATAAGTCTAATCGCGCAAAGATTGAAAAATGTTTTACCAGAAAAGTATTTACTATGCTTACTAAGAGAAGATTATTTTGTCGTTTATATTGATCAGGTGAATGATACCCATCAATTGACGCAGCTAAGTCAAAAGCTCCAACTTGTCATGGAAGAATCATTTCAAGTACAACATTTTTCTCTCAATAGTCAATTAAATATTGGTATTGCTTTATTTCCAACTGATTCTTATAGGGAAGAGGAACTTATTAGATTTGCATTTTATGCCATGCACGAAGCACAGAAAACGCCAACACGCATTAGGTTCTATGAGTCTTCAATATCTAATGAAACGACAGAACGACTTTTATTAGAAACTGATTTACATGATGCATTAGCGAAGCAAGAGCTTTTTTTAGAATATCAACCACAACTAGATTTACATACGGGTCAAATTAAGTCAGTAGAGGCTTTAGTTAGATGGCAGCATCCAAAAAAGGGGTGGATTTCGCCGGGAGTCTTCATTCCAATTGCTGAGGAATCGGGATTAATTATACCTATAGGACAATGGGTACTAGAAACAGCATGTAAACAAGTAAAGAGTTGGGAAGCAGCTGGATTGCCACCGATTAAAGTGGCAGTCAATCTGTCATTAGGTCAACTTTTTCAGCAAAATTTAGTTGAAATAATTCACGATGTTCTTGAGAAAACGCAATTAGAGCCAAAATATTTACAGCTAGAGATAACAGAAAGTATGACCATCAATATTGATCATATGACGACGATTTTACACAAATTGAAGGCGCTTGGGATTACGATCGCTGTAGATGATTTTGGAACGGGCTATTCGTCATTATCTTATTTGAAGGATTTTCCTATAGATTGTTTAAAAATCGATCGGTCTTTCGTTCAGAAAATACAATCGGACTCTACAGATAAGGCACTAGTTGACATGATTCTCTCTATGGCAAAGCATCTACAGTTAAAGGTAGTTGCAGAAGGAATAGAAGAGATAGAACAGCTATCATATCTAATAGACAGCAAATGTGATACTGTACAGGGCTTCTTATTCAGCAAACCTGTACCTCCGCATATTTTACAGGAGAACTATCAATCGCTTCACAATGATGCAAAGTCTATTTTAGATTCAATTACTACATCTGAAGTATAAAGTGTTCATGCAACATCCTTGTTTCATCTTATAACAAGGATGTTTTTTTGTTTGCTATGTAAAACTATGAAAGCCTACATTGTAGACCTAAACGTCA
Organism: Lysinibacillus sp. RC46; assembly: GCF_041262385.1. Taxonomy (NCBI): domain Bacteria; kingdom Bacillati; phylum Bacillota; class Bacilli; order Caryophanales; family Bacillaceae; genus Lysinibacillus; species Lysinibacillus sp. RC46. Next base: position 40,576 of record NZ_JBGCCF010000026.1, read on the forward strand.
ACCGTTTCTTTCTATTCTACAATCATGGTATGATAGTGGGGAAATGATTTGTAGATATAAAGGACGGGTTTTTTGATGGCACAAGAAGTCGCAAATAAATTTATTGAAAATGTATGTAATCATTTAGTGCGCAATATGAATATTACGAAGATTGAGGAGCACTTTAAAGAAGTAATAGAGATGCAGCGTAAATCGGCACAGTCTCAAATTGATTTTTGGGATATGTTAATGATGAATATGCTGTATTTTACTGAAAATGAGCAAGTTTGGGAAAACGAATTTCTGAAGATGCTTGAAAAGAAAGAGTGGTTAAAGGCCACTGTACTTGAGGAAGAGCTATTGATGCATCAAATGCGTATTCGTCAGCAGGTCGCGGAACAAATGGATGCCGCTAAAGAATTGTTTCATAAACAATATGTGACAGACAATGTGACAGAGGAAGATATTGTTTACGATTATGCTTATAGCTCTGCTGGACATTCAATGCGCATAGATTTATTAACGGTACTTGCCTCAACTCCAGAGCAATCAAAAGTGCTATTTAACGCAGATCCACAAGAAACGATTCGTATAGTTAACGGCTATATTGCTTATCATACTGATGGTCTTATTAATAAGACAAAGTTAATATAGTTTGGCTCATTACAAAAGTTGAGATAATATTTGTTTTATGTCATGTATATAAGTCGATTGCAGTGCCTTAGAGCGAGTTGAGAGAGAAATGAAGGCTAAAAGCATACGTTCTATAATAACGCTTTCGTTTATAAAAACATCGTGTTCCAAGTGTCGTATCGTACGCACCAAAAACTATTTATGATAACGAAGCAATCCTGTTTTTGTCTAGATATTTTTTGCAGTATAATAAGGTGACACTAAGTTCACCTGAAAGGAATTTTTTAATGAATACACCATTTACATTTAAACATACACAACCAACGAATATGGATCCAAATAGAAAATATCCAGCGATTTTTTTATTGCATGGAATGGGAAGCAATGAAGATGATTTACCACAGTTAGTGCAGGACTTTAAAGAGCAATGTCATATCTTTAGTTTACGTGGACCTATTACGCAAAAGCCTGGCTATGCTTTTTTCACAATCCAAGACATCGGTAAACCAGACCGTGAAATTTTCGATAAAGTATTAGTGGCTCTACAACGATTTGTGCTAGAGGCAATTGATGAATATCAAGTTGATCCACATAAAGTGTACATGCTTGGATTTAGTCAAGGAGCAGTTTTGGCACAGTCACTTGCTTTTGCAATGGGTAATTTAATTACAGGAATAGTAGCATTAAGTGGCTACACACCGAAATTCGTGACAGTGGAATATGCAATTCGCCCAATCGATCACTTACATGCATTTATTTCTCATGGTGATTATGATTATGTCATCCCGTCGCAATGGGGTACTGAAAGTAAAGAAATATTTGAGCAATTTGGAGCGACTGTGACATTTAAGCAGTATCCAGACGGTCATGGTGTTACACCAGAAAACCTACGTGACTTAACTGCATTTTTAGCACAGGAATTACAGGATAATATTCAATGAAATGAAAACCGAGACATGTAGGATGTCTCGGTTTCGTTTTTTTCTTCAGTAGATCAATCAAGCTCTATTTTGATAAGCTTCGATCTTTGTCGGTCACTGCAGTAACTGCATCGTGAATCGTTGTTTCAAAATGATTACTTTGTAATGAGGATACACCTTGAATAGTTGTCCCTCCCGGTGAGCATACCTGATCTACAAGGGCCCAAGGATGTTCCTGAGATTGTATAATCATTTTTGCACTGCCGAGTACTGCATTTGCTGCAATATCAAGAGCCATGTTTTTTGGCATCCCTTCACGTACAGCAGCACGTGCCAAAGCGTCAATATACATATAGGTGAAGGCTGGTGAAGCACCACCAATAGTTGTAAATATGGAAAATAGGTGCTCAGGGACCTCGATTATTGTGCCAACTGTTTCGAACAGTGAAATGACATGCTGTAGCTGCACATCGGATACTTCTTCACTCGCTATATAGCAGCTTGTAGAGGCACCGATAAGCGCATTAATATTTGGCATTACACGAATAATAGGGGTAATTTCAGATAGATAACCTTGAAAATATGAAATGTTTTTACCTGCCGCGATAGAAACAATGACATGGTTGTCTTGTAAATGCTTTTTCACCTCTGGTAAAACATCTGGTAACATTTGGGGTTTGACACCGAGGATAATGACGTCACAATTCGACATAATATCTTCAATAGAGCTTGCGGCTTGAATACCGTAAGAGGTTGTTAATTTTGTTGTTTTTGCTTTGGTACGATTATAGCCATAAATAAAAGTAGGATCAAAATCTCCGCTTTTACACATTCCTTTAATAATGGCCGTTGTCATATTTCCAAGGCCGATAAATCCGTATTTCACGTGGTAGACACTCCTTTATATAGTTAAAACATACACCTTAGTATAGAGTAGTTTGTTTTACTTGAATAGTAATATGCAAAGAATCAAGCCAATTAGGTTCAAATTCACGTCAGTCGGTGGTATCATAGAAGATGTTGTGAATGAACGTGTATCTCTATTTTCGTTAGGTAGAATATAAAGAGTAAGAAAATGATGTACTTTATGTGAACATTGAGACAGACTCTATCTAAAAGAGGTAGAATAATAATTTGATATGACTAATGCAAAATTTGTCGCTTTCTAATGGTAAAGCGTGTAGAAATTAAGAGAGAAAAGGAATTAAGATGAATGGAACAAAATCTAAAAACGGAGCATAAACTACAATCTTCCAAGAAGTCTTTGGAGAAGTCCTCACGCTCTTCTATTTTAGCGCAGACAGTAAAAACAGGAATCATTAAATCCAATTTAATTCCTATGTGGGCTGGTTTAACGCTAGGTATGTACAAAAATAAAATGACTTTTGTAGAGAATATACCTGAAATTATTTTCGCAACGATTGGCTCAGCACTTGTTATTGGTGCTGCTGGAGCATTTAATAATGTGTATGACCGCGACATTGACGCAATAATGCCTCGTACGCAAAGTCGACCAACTGTAACTGGTGAAATGTCAGCTAAAACAGCGTTAACTTTAGCTTTTGCCATGCTCGTTATCGGGGCAGCTGTGTTGGCCCTTGCTTCTCCATTAGCTGCGGGCTTTGGTCTTTTAGGGGTATTTTTATATGTAGTACCTTATACAATGTGGACAAAACGACATACGATTTATAATACGGAAATTGGGAGTATAGGTGGGGCGATTCCAGCTTATATTGGTTGGGCCGCTGTTTCTTCTGATATTACACATCCTGCGATACTTGGTCTATTTTTAGTTATGGTTATTTGGCAGATGCCCCATTTCTATGCCATTGCCATTCGTAAGCATGCTGATTACGAAGCGGCCGGCGTTCCAATGCTTCCAGTTGTAAAAGGGATGCGTCGTACTTATTATCAAACGAACTTTTATTTAATCTTATTAATATTATCAAGTTTTTTATTTGGAACTTTAAGTGTTGGCATTATGCTTGTTGCATTATTGCTAAGCATTGCATGGCTTGTGATGAGTATTTACGGTTATCATAGTAATAAAGATCAAATAAAGTGGGCGACAAAAATGTTTGTCTTCTCACTTATCCATATGACAATTTTATTTACAACGGTTATTGTGTACTCTTTAGTAGGTGTTATTTTTAAATTGTATTAAAACTATTATCTCCATTCAGTACGAAAAGCCAACAGGTTATTCTATACTTGTTGGCTTTTCCTTTTCCACCGATATTATTTGATGACTTGGCCATTCTAATGCGTGTAACTGACCTCCAAAAACAGCTCCACCATCTATACCAATGATATTATTTTCGCCAAAATAGACACTGTAATCTGTTGGGTTTTGGTGAAGTCTATAGGTAGGTGTATGGCCAAAGATTACAGTTTTCTCGCCTTGATAACCTGCATGAAATTCTTCGCGAATCCATAAAAATTGCAAGGGATCTGTTTCTGCTAAAGCTACACCAGGAACAACACCGCCATGTACAAAAATGGCATCCTCTAATTCGATGTAAGTATCAAAGGTTTCGATAAGCTGTAAATGTTCTTCGAGCTTTGGTAAGGACTGAATAAAGCTAGGTAATGTCTCATCTTCAATGACTTCCTTAAAATCGTCTAACTGATAACCATAGCTTGCAAGTGTTGCCTCGCCACCGCAAAGTTCCACCCAATGATTCCACGGCTTAGGATGACCAGAGCGGCAGGCTTTTAGCATAATGGCTTCATGATTTCCTAATAGAATACGTGCACCTTTTGCCTGCAATTCTCCGACTAAGTTTAAAACGCCACAAGATGCAGGCCCACGATCAATATAATCACCAAGTAAAAATAACTGATCTTGCACAGTATCATAATTAGCTTTTAATAATAATTCTTCAAAAAGTTCTAATTCCCCATGTATATCACTAATTGCTAGTATTCGATCCATAAAAGAGCATCCTTTCCAGTATTAGAGAAGCTATTATTTAGTATAGAGAATAGTTTTACAAATTTCGACTAATGTAACTTTTAACCAAAAGTTTGGTTGTAATGTTATTACTCCATACTATCGGTTTCTAGTTACACTTTATCATATGACGAAGTGATTTCATTTCTGTATTCATTCGTCTATAGTGTTGGAATAGAGGAAGAGTGAATTTGCTACAGCTATTTTAACGGAATTATGGAAAACACATCATTTATAGGGTTTAAATGAAATTTAAGACTCGTGGTGTAAATGAAAAGAGCAAGGAGAGGTGAAGTGGTACAACAAAAACAGGAGACCCAAATTACAATTAGTCCATTACTGGCGGTATCGTACAGCTTTTATAAAGGTTCTTTCTACTTGTGTATAACGTAGAAGTATTTGGATGCAATGCTTCTACGTTATGTGCAAGTACAGTACTTTAACTTCTTTCAGCGAATGTTTTTTGTAGCGAAAGCGAAGCGACAGCTACAATTATGTCGAGGCATAATTGATTATTCTTGAAAGTTTTCCCATGCTTGCTTAACTATTGACTCGTCGAATGTTGATAGTAGTCGATAGTTGTTTGTATCTAAAATTCGAAAATGCTGACTAATGACGTTTTGTTGTAGACGATAACCTTTGTACTCGCTAAGATTTTTCCACCATATGTATCCACCCATCGTCTTTTCCTTAGGATGTAATGTTCCGTTGTTAGCGATTAAGTCGACAACCTCAAGTGGATCCCCGCCAAGCTCATGCTGTAAAATTGTGCTTTCTCGGCATAATGCACAAACTGCAACCGTTGTAGTCCAGCCAGTATAAATACGACCTTTTTCAATTTGAACAAGTGTTTTTTTAGAGAGTCCTAGTAAATCACTCATCTGATCCTGTGTTAAATCTTTTTCGGTACGGATTAATTTCAGTTTTTCCGAAATAAGTGTGATTAATTGTTCACGATTCATCCAAAACACCCTTTCTTTCAGATAATTAAATACCATTATACATGAAAGTAGTATGAGATGTTTGTTGTTTCGCGGGTAACTGTGGTTAATTAACGGGTAAAGTACTGAATATTGAAACGAAAAAACAGACTATCCCATCAATCTATTGATTGGACAGCCTGTTAGATATTTAAATCTCATATTTTTTTGTGTCAGAAATAACGCGGAAATGGATACCTTTAATTTGAGCACTTACTTTATGACGTAGTGTATCAATATCTACTAGTTCCTCATTTTCATTGACACATTCTGCAATCTCTTGTAATAGCTTCGTAAATGCCTCTTTGAAGAGTGAACGCATATTATCAAAATCTAGGCTACGGAAGTTTCCGTCAATATCAAATGCCTCCACAGAATTTAATTGCTTTGAAGCACCAGCAAAACGATCATCGTATACTGTGTAGTTTTCATCTGTTACGACGATAATATATAATACTTCACCTGTAATTGTTTTTAATTCAATGTTAGTTTTGTGTTTTTTGACGTCAGTAATGATATGAATACCGTCCGAATGATATAGTTTAAACAATTTCATATGTATTGCCCCCTGAAAATAGAATCATATCCATATATTTATTATATATGGATATGCCTAATAATGGAATGAGACAAAAGTATTTGGAAAAACTAGAATAGGCCCATTTAAATGATAGTAATGGAGTTAAAACTGTTATAAACTATTAAGAAAACCGTATTAGTCAGATTATGCTTCTAATACAGCAGGCAAAATGTTGCGAAGGGGACGAACTTCGATGTAATGAATACGATGGCCTTGCTGCTCATAGATACTAAATATATAAGGGGCCAACTCAATATTTTTAGTTGCTTTAATGCCGTTATTTACAGTTAAAAACCAACCGCCCAATGTTTCGACTTCTTCTGCTTCAAGTGTTACATTTAATAGTTTTTCAACATCTTCAATGAGAATTTTTGCGTTTAAAATATAGTGATTGTCACTTACTTTTCGGATTTCTGCAATTTCATCATCATCGAACTCATCTCGAATCTCACCTACTATTTCTTCTAAAATATCCTCGACTGTTACAAGCCCTGATGTCCCGCCGTATTCATCCATTAAAATAGCCATATGAATTCGCTCTTTTTGCATACGCACAAGTAATGCTTGAATAGGCATCGTTTCAATTACTCGTATAACAGGATTAATGAAATCTTCAAGGATTAATGAATCGTCTGTAAGTTGTTCAAGCAAACTGTGTGTAAACAATTCCTTAACGTTGATAAAGCCTAAAATATTATCACGATCACCATCATAAACAGGATAGCGAGTATATTTTTCATCGGCGATAAATTGAATCATATTTGTAAAAGATTCATTTTTTTCAATTCCAACAATCTCTGTTCGAGGAACCATAATTTCACGAGCAATACGTTCATCAAATTCAAAGACATTATTCACAAACTTTAGCTCTGTTTTATTAATTTCACCACTTTCAAAGCTTTCAGATAGCAGTAATCGTAATTCTTCCTCTGTATGTGATAACTCATGCTCTGAAGCAGGCTTCATACCAAATAGGCCAATTAATACTCGAGCTGAGCCGTTCAGGAACCAGATAAATGGATACATCACTTTATAGAACAACATAATAGGTTTGGCAAAATGGAGTGTAATCGTTTCAGCCTTTTGGATCGCAGCAGTTTTTGGTGCCAACTCCCCGGCAACAACATGTAAAAATGTTGCAATGGCAAAAGCACTACCAATTGTAAAGATCGTCATATATTTATCTGAAATGCCAATCAAGTTAAAAAGAGGGTGTAGCATAAATTCAAAGGTTTTTTCACCGACCATCCCGATACCAAGCGCTGTTACAGTAATACCAAGCTGACAGGCAGATAAGTACTCGTCTAAATGATCGACAACATACTTTGCAGAAATGGCTTTCTTGTTGCCCTCTGCAATTAATTGGTCAAGTCTTGAGGAACGTACTTTTACAATAGCAAATTCCGTTGCTACGAAAAAGCCAGTTAAAGCTAATAAAATGGTGAAAATCGATAAGTTGAGTATGGTCTCCAAATAGTCGTTCTGTATGAACAGAACGTCACCTCCTAATTATGAATAAGTAAAAATAAAGATTGCATGAGCGCAATACTTTCGGGTGAAACATTTTTTTTAATCTTTTCGATATATTTATTGTCTTGTTTGTTTATTTGTTCAAGTAGAGAAGTTACATCCTGCATTTTTACACGTAGTAATTGCACATCGATTTCTTCATGCGAAGTGTTTAGTTCATGTTGTATTTCTATGAGTGAAAGACCTTGTTGTTTGCGTTGCTCAATAATATGAAGTCGTTCAATCATTGTAGGGGCATAGTAGCGATAATTGGATGCAGAACGTTCGGCTTCTAATAAGCCAATGTTTGTATAATAATCGATTGTCCTTTTGGTAATGCCTGTTTTTTCTGCAAGCTCGCCAATTTTTAATCTCTCTGTCCCAATGCAAACACCTCCAAACCATCACGTGATACTTTGATTATAACTTGCTAGTTTAGTCAGTTTCAATTAGAAGAGCCCGATATTTCAAAATTGTAAGATTTCTTTCGGGGAGGGGCTTATTTATGGATGAACATAAAAATAGCTTTCTTAACAACTAAATGTTAGAAAAGCTGTATATCCTTGAAAAAATAAATTAGTCAATAAAATGTCATGTTAAACAGTCACAGATGAGACCCTGAAGCAAGTAGGGAACGAAGGCTAAAACCATCACGTCCTGTGATAACGCCTTCCTGGCCAACATCCAGCCGCTGCCGCTACATTAGCACTACGCTTTCGCACAAAAAACATCTGTTGCCCCAAGCGGCTCATCTGACGCCCCTAGGAAGCTTTGCTCTGTGCGAAAGCGAAGCGTCAGCATTAAGGATGCTTTCTCAAAGATTGTTGTTTCTTCACTTAATAGTGCAGGTTAGGTGAAGAAAAGTTGGAACATCACACCATTCCGTTCGTCTTACTATAAAGCTGATTGGATTATTAAGATTAAAAGGAGTTCCACAGACTAAATAATAGCAACGATCTTTTAGAAAAGCCTTAAAACAATCTCATATATTGAAATTTGCTACCGATAATTTATATAATGTCAATCGTTACAGTATATAAGGAGGTTATTATGAAGAAGATATTCAAGCATATCACTATATTGCTCGCGGCAGTACTTGTTTTTTTCCTTTGCCTACACTTACTTATCGTATCTCAAGGCAAAGATACTGCGAAAGAAAATGCAGATTACCTCATTATTTTAGGTACTCGTTTATCGGGGGATCAACCGTCTAGTCTGCTGTTCGAGCGCATCTCAACCGCAGCTGCATACTTAAAAGAAAATCAAAATACAATTGCAATAGCTTCTGGTGGCCAAGGGCAGGACGAAATTGTGTCTGAAGCTTCTGTAATTAAAGAATCATTAATTCAATTAGGTATTAATGAACAACGAATCATCACCGAATCCAAATCTACTCGAACTCTTGAAAACTTTCAGTATTCAATGGATTACATAGACAAAGATTCCACAGTTGTAGTTGTAACAAACCGATTCCATCTATATCGAGCCGAATCCATTGCTGAAGATTTAGGACTTAACGTAACCGGCTTACCGGCTGCAACACCATCTGAATTTCGTATTAAGTATTACTCCAGAGAATATTTAGCTATCGTGAAGTATTATTTAGAAAAAATACATATCCTCACCTAGCATCACAGAATAACAGCCTAGAAGAAGCTGCCAGACAATAACACTAACAATTAAACAAAAACAGGCGGTTCAGCCGATATAGTCATTTATATAGCCCAATCGTAAACGTTTGAACTATTGCTATACGGAAGAACCGTCTTAGGGAACGGTTCTAACTTGATCTTAAAGGAATGAGGTATCCGTGGGGTTGTATTATTCCTTACGTACCTCACAGCCATTAGTTGAGAAGAGAACACTATTACCGAGCAATCCGCGTAGCTATTATTGACGTATCAGAATTCGCATAGACAAACTCTTTAACGGGCTTGAATTCGCTTATGGTATCCCTGGTTCAGTTGGCGGTACCATTTTTATGAACACAAGGGCTTACGGTGGGAAAGTAAAAGATATTAATCTTGCCTACTGTTTGCTAATAAATAGTCTTATCGTATGAATTAATAAACTTAAACAAACAGGGAGCTTTAGTTAAATTTCCGATTATATCAGAAAAAAAGGCAGAATTTATTCTACACGTTTTGTAGATAAAATCTGCCTTTTTTTACAGTAACAATCTTTGAGAAAACAACCTTGTTTAAAAGCTACGGAGTTTATTTTTGTAAATATGTATCATATAGGTGATGAAGTGCATCCTCACCAGTCATTTCTAGAATCGTTTCGTCATTAAAAATAAGTGTTACATTTGTGAGGGCGCTATCAATTTTATTGTTGTTAATAGTGCATGTAACCTTTACTACGCCTGTTTCTGCTAGTTGTTTTTTCATCGTATCATCCCACGGTTGCTCAGAAAATAGTGGTGCTTGCCATGTGCCTCTCACATGAAGCTCACTTTTTTCGGCGTCATAATCCCAGCGTACGTCACGTAAAATAGTTTTAAATAGGTCATTAACCGTAAAAGATGTATCTTTGTAGTTAATGGCAATTGCTCGTACAGCATGTACATCACGACTAACTGCACTGGCTGCAGTTTCTGCTGCTGAGTTTATGTCTGAAACCGCGTCTTTAATTTCTGATAATCGATTACCACAGCCAGTTAGCAACGCGCAAAGACATGTTATACAAGCTACCTTTGTCATCCATCTCACAAGTAGTCCCTCCAGTATTGCAAGTTGATACTACTATAGTAACGAAAAGAAAACTATGAAAAAAGGGCATGAAGGCGGCAGATTGTGACGGTTTTGCAACGATGCGACCTCCACTTGAATGTCGAGAAATTGGAGTTTTGAAAATCTGAAAATTTAGTAAATTTTCCGAAGAAAGGGAGCGGTTTGTGATGAAGATTAATGATGAATTACTTGAGCGATTAGGAACTTATTTCGTGTACCATGCTGTTTACGAAAATTATGGCATTACCTTTGAGAATTTTGTGGAGCGTTGGTTACGAGGGATACTTGATGTATAAAAGAAGAAGAGTCGTGTTCAATACATGAACACGACTCCAATTGATTTATTTAAAATAATTTGTGATAAAATGGTTGGCTTCTTGCCAGTTATAAACACGTACGACATTCTCTGGAACAGCAAGGCGATTATACGGAGTGTCAAATAATACAACCGGTATTTTTAATTCCTCCGCAAGCATAACCGCATTATCATGCTTATCTTCAAAAAATGCATCAACACCATGGTTTTTTGCTACGGAAATTTTATCGTGACTACCGATGAGCTCGATATGATCATACGGAATAGATTGTGATTTAAACCAATTTACCGTAACATCTGATACATTCTCACCACGAGCAGAGATGTAATAAAGTTCGTAGTTTTCTTTCCACGTATTTAAAATATCTTTCGCATCTTTAGCTGCTTCAGATACTTCATACATATATGGCTCATTTTCTTTAAACCATGTATTAAATGCTACACGATCAACAGGGTGGGGAAATGCTGATAAAAAATCATATTCGCACACATCGTCGAGTGTAATATTTATATTGTATTGTTTATTGATATGTGGAATGAGAGTACTAGGACATGTCACTGTTCCATCGATATCAATACCAAAGCGAGGCTTTTTCATACTAGCACCTCCTTAGGCGTTCGCTTTTTCTGCTTCTTCAGCAGCACGTTTTTCTGCCATTTCAGCTGCTAATTTATCGATTTCTTTTTTCAACTCTTCTACCATTGTTTCTTCAGGCACTTTACGAACAGTTTTGCCCTTCATAAATAGTAAACCTTCACCACGAGCACCAGCAATACCAATATCGGCTTCACGTGCTTCACCAGGACCGTTTACCGCACAACCAAGAACAGCTACTTTTAATGGTACATTAAGTTTAGAAATATATTCTTCTACTTCATTGGCAATTGAAATTAGATCAATTTCGATACGACCACATGTTGGGCAAGAAATAAGTGTTGCCATATTAGAAGCAAGACCGAATGATTTTAATAGTTCACGTGCTACTTTAATCTCTTCAACAGGGTCTGCAGATAGTGAAATACGTAATGTATTACCGATACCTTTTGAAAGGATTGCGCCAAGGCCAGCCGCTGATTTTACTGTACCAGCAAATAATGTACCTGATTCAGTAATTCCTAAATGTAGAGGATAATCAAAGGCTTTAGACGCTTTTTCATAGGCCTCAATCGCTAAATTTACGTCTGATGCCTTCATGGATACGATAATATCGTGGAAGTCCAAGTCTTCCAAAATTTTAATATGGTGAAGAGCAGATTCTACCATACCGTCTGCAGTAGGGTAACCATATTTTTCTAAAATATGACGCTCTAATGAACCAGCGTTTACCCCGATACGGATTGGAATACCTTTAGCCTTAGCTGCATTAACAACAGCTTCAACTTTTTCCTTACGCCCGATATTACCTGGGTTAATACGAACTTTATCGATACCATTTTCAATTGCTTTTAATGCTAATTTATAGTCAAAGTGAATATCAGCTACTAATGGAATATTGATACGTTTTTTAATTTCCGCTATCGCATCAGCTGCACGTTCATCTGGTACTGCTACGCGAACGATTTGACAGCCTGCTTCCTCAAGACGAAGAATTTCTGCTACTGTTGCTTCGACATCATGTGTTTTTGTTGTACACATACTTTGAATGAATAATTCATTACTACCACCAATTGTTAAATTACCGACACGCACGGGACGTGTATTTGTACGGTGACAAATTTCACTCATTAACTTTCTCTCCTTTTCGGGCCATACTTTCGACCGTCACTGACATTTATTTTAGCAGTGTAAGAAAATAAGGACAAGGAAGAAACGTTAACTTTTCATTTTCCGCATTTGTTTTCAAATTCAAATGACAGCGGAAGCTTAATATTTTCACCAGGAACAAGAGCCTGTAATTGTAAGTGTGGATTTAATTCATAAAATAGTTGTAAGCGTTCAGGGAAGGTCATTGGTACTTTGGCGGGATGAAGTGCAAATAAACTGTGAATAGTATCGCCTTGAATAGTCTGTATAGTTATATAATTTGGCTCTCGCTGCTTCTCACAAAGGGCGTTTTCAGTTTCTTTCGGAAAAATGGCAGCAAGGTGTAATGAACCTTCTGTTAAATCTACTTTTACAACAAAAGCAAAAATAATAATGATAGCTGTTAACACAAAAGCACGCAAAAAATCCCCTCCTTTTCTACACTATATTTAGAAGAGAGGGGATTCATGCACATTATTTTTTGATTGGTTGTTTTGGATATTTTGTAATGGCTACGATTAGTAGAGTCACAGTTAAAAATAAAGAAAAAACAGAGATAATTGTACTGTTAATCGGTAGATAATCTGCTAGCATACTTATTAGAATTGCCCAAGTCATGGCAAATGTCGTAGTACGCCAAATGTGACGGTATTCACCGCGACGCTTCATGACTTTTAAAATCAGTAGACCTGCTACGGCATAGAGCGCAATTTGTGCAAAAATAAGCATCGTAGTAAAAACAAAAAGCATAATGAATGTCACGGGATACAATACCCATTTAACGTCTTCTATGTATTCAGTAATACCATTTAAACTATTCATATCAAATGCATCAACAGACATTCCAGCCGTAAAACGACCAAAAGAGAAAACTGTAACAACAGTAATTAGAAGAAAGGTATATTGAATGACCTTTCCGATTGGTAATAAACGATAGGCAGCAAGTTTTTTTGGATGAATTAAGCTATCGATAAATAGTTGTGAGTGTTTCATAAGCATATCTCCTCCAATCGCTATTCTACCATGTTCAACTTTGACAAGATATGAAATAAGAAATAATAACTGAGAATACGATAATGAAATGTTAATATTGTGTAAAGAAGTTAAAGGTTTTCTTTACTTTTTCTATACTATCATTTAAAGATTAGGAATAGAGAAGTAGAGATGTAGGAATTGGAGCGAATACAATTGACAATAGATTGGCAAAGCATACTGTTTCAATTTTTAGGCGGTTTAGGAGTCTTTTTATTTTCCATTAAATTTATGGGGGATGGGCTTCAAAAATCAGCAGATGATCGACTGCGTGAATGGTTGAATCGTTTTACAACAAATCCTTTAATGGGCGTGTTAGTGGGCATAATTGTGACGGTTTGTATCCAGTCGAGCTCTGCAACGACGGTGATTACGGTTGGGCTAGTGAGTGCAGGTTTTTTAACATTACGTCAAGCAATCGGTGTCATTATGGGGGCGAATATTGGAACGACCATAACCGCTTTTATTATTGGTATTAATATTGGCATATATTTTTATCCGTTATTGGCAATAGGTGCAGGGTTGTTATTTTTCTTTAAGAAAGCGACGTATCAGTATATCGGGCAAATATTGTTTGGCTTCGGGGGTTTATTTTTAGGTTTAGAGTTAATGAGTGCAAGCATGCAGTCACTTCATCAATTAGCGGACTTTGCATCATTAACCCTTCTTCTAAAGGATATGCCCGTTGTAGGGATTTTTCTAGGGGCAGTTTTTACATTGCTTGTCCAAAGCTCAACAGCAACTGTCGGTGTGCTACAGGGCTTATATGCTGAGCATTTGATTGGCTTAGATAGTGCTTTACCTATTTTATTTGGTGAAAATATAGGAACGACCATTACAGCAGTATTAGCTTCACTGGGTGCTTCTATATATGCTAAACGTGCAGCGGCTGCACATGTGCTATTTAATATTATAGGAACGATCATTTTCATGGTGTTCTTTACACCCTTTATGCATTACGTACAGTGGATTAGTGGGCTATTCCATTTGGAAGCGAAAATGCAAATAGCGATTGCGCATGGCTCTTTTAACATAATTAATATGATGATTCAGCTACCATTTATCGGAGGGTTGGCTGCACTTGTCACAAAGCTTGTTCCTGGGCATGATGGAAATATTGATGTGACAACGAAGCATTTAGATCCATCATTCATTGATTCCTCTCCGGCGATTGCACTCGGGCAAGCGAAGGAGGAAGTGTTACGTATGGGGGAACATGCACTTCATGGTTTAGAAGAAACATTTTTATATATGAAAACAGGTGAAGCTGCTCATATTCCTACAGTTTTACAATTAGAAGTAGCGCTCAATCATTTAGACAAGGAAATCACGAATTATTTAGTGATGGTGTCTAAGCAGCCACTTTCTCGAGCAGACTCAGTAAGACACCATACACTTCTAACAAATGTACGAGACATAGAACGTATTGGTGATCATTTTGAAAATATTTTAGAGCTTTTACAATATAAAGATCATCATGAGGTAAGTTTAAGTAAGTCAGCGCGACAAGATTTAATAGGCATGTTTAGCTTGGCGATTGAAGCTGTACGAAAGAGCATAGCGGCTCTGGATACAGCAAGTTTGAGCTTAGCGCAGGAAGTAACTGAGCTCGAAAGCTTGATAGATGATATGGAAGATAAGCTAAGACAAAAGCATATTGCGCGCTTAAATACGTACGAATGTAATGGAGCGGCGGGAATCGTCTATACGGATATCATTAGCAATTTAGAGCGTATAGGAGACCATGCTGTAAATATAGCTGACTCTATTTTAGGAATTAGACATTAGATCAATTGCACCTTGATGTAATTGTAGCTACTTTGCTTTCGCTACAGAAAACATTTGTAGCTGACGCTTCTCTTTCGCGCAGAAGACATGTGTAACTGAAGTTGCACTTACGATACAAATACATCTGCTGAATGAAAATAAATGAAACCTACAGCTTTGTAAATCCGTATGAAAGGCAATGCACGATAAAAGGAGAGAATTTTCATGGAAGTTGTTGGCTGGATCTTAGTGATTGCCTGCTTTATCATTTCATTTGTTGGATTGGTATACCCGATAATTCCAGGTGTGATTTTTTTAATCGGTGGTTTTTTAGTATATGGATTATTTTTTTCATTTGCGGAGCTAAGCTGGTTGTTCTGGGCGAGTGAAATTATATTTGTTGTCATTTTATTTGTTGCTGATTCTGTGGCCAATGCCTTTGGTATTAAAAAATTTGGTGGTTCAAATGCTGGTATGTGGGGTAGTACCATTGGTTTATTAATTGGTCCGTTCGTCATTCCGGTTGTAGGTATATTAGTTGGTCCATTTTTAGGAGCTGTGATTGGAGAATTAATCGTAGAGCGTCGTACATTTGGAGAGGCTGTGAAAAGCGGAGTTGGCTCACTTGTTGGCTTCTTAACATCAACACTGGCAAAAGCAGTTATTCAAATCGTTATGATTGTCGTGTTCTTTATAGCGATATAATTTCCTCCTGTAGTTTAGCCATTTGGAAAACAGGGTAGTATAGTAATCGTATTGGCTTTTCAGTCAAAAGGCTGAAAATCTTCAATTTGAAGTATTTTTCGTTGAATGGTTTGACCAATTTTGATAATCTAAGGATGTATTAATTATTTCTTTACTTTAGGGAGGAACTTAACAATGGCTTACGAATTACCACAATTAACTTACGCTTATGACGCATTAGAACCACATATCGATGCAAAAACAATGGAAATTCACCATTCTAAACACCACAATACTTATGTAACAAACTTAAACGCAGCAGTAGAAGGCACTGAATTTGCTGAAAAAGACATTCACGATCTTATCGCAAACATTGATGCTCTTCCAGCTGACAAACAAACTGCTGTACGTAACAACGGTGGCGGACATGCTAACCACTCATTATTCTGGGAATTAATCGCTCCAGGCGGTTCAAAAACTCCAGTTGGCGAAGTTGCAAAAGCAATCGATGCTAAATTCGGCTCTTTCGATGCATTCAAAGAAGAATTTGCAAAAGCTGCTACAACTCGCTTCGGTTCAGGTTGGGCTTGGTTAATCGTTGATGGTGACTCAGTTGCTGTTACATCTACTCCAAACCAAGACTCTCCAGTTATGGAAGGTAAAACTCCAGTCCTAGGCTTAGACGTTTGGGAGCATGCTTACTACTTAAACTACCAAAACCGTCGTCCAGATTACATCGGTGCATTCTGGAACGTAGTAAACTGGGATGTAGTAGAAGCTAAATTCCAAGCTGCAAAATAATTAATGTTTAATAGAAGGCTATGTCAAAGGTGATTACTCACCGAGGCATAGCCTTTTTTGCTGTCTTTTTTTGGTTCTATAATCTTTGAGGTATTCAATACAATGAAAGGTAGAGTGAATGCTCCAAACGCCAACTGAAAAAATTGGCAGTCGGTTGGGTTAAAAGGGATGCGGTCGCCGGAAGGTTTGGAGTGCTTCGAATGGCCGTCATCCCCCTCAATCTTTAATATAAAAACTATTTTTCTAGCAATCGATAAAAAACAGCAACTTTTCATCTTAAAGTGCCGTCAAATAAATGATGTTTTCAAAACATAAATTCGCAAGTGCATGCTTTCCTGTCGTACCTTCAAATGGTATACTAAATATCGTGTGTATTTAAATTGTAATTAGATGAGGAGGGGAATACATATGCGCAAAGCACCGGGAAAAAATCGCGCGACGAGTGTTAAAGCAAAACATCACTCTAATTTAACATTTCGTATGAATGTCCTTTTCTTTGCTATATTTCTCGTATTTTCAATGCTAATTTTTAGACTTGGCTATATGCAAATCGTAAAAGGAGAAGATTATGTACGTGATTTAGAGCGTAAAGAGGAGGTAGCTGTCAATACAAGTGTGCCAAGGGGACGTATGTATGATCGATACGGTCGTATTTTAGTGGATAACCAACCGGAAAATGCCATTACGTATACAAAAATGTCGACGACAACAACAAAGGATATGCTAGACATAGCCGAAAAGCTGGCACAATTAATTGAGCAGCCAACGAACCGCGTTACATTACGTGACAAACAAGATTTTTGGATTATAAAAAATCATGACGCTGCCTATGCAAAAGTAACAGATAAAGAAAAAAAGAAAATTAGGGCACAAGAAGATGTAACTGAAAGTCAAATCAATGCACAGATAGATAAACTTGTTCGTGAACGAATCACAAACGAAGAATTATTGCAATTGACAGAAAAAGACTTAGAAGTACTAGCAATCTATCGAGAGATGGTATCAGGATACAATTTATCACCGCAAATTATTAAGAGTGAAAATGTATCTGCCGATGAATTTGCGCGTGTCTCTGAGCGTTTAACTCAATTACCAGGCGTTAACACAACAACTGACTGGAAGCGTTTGAAATTATCATCACTCGCTATTTTAGGACGCACAACAGTACCAGCAAAAGGGATTCCGAAAGAAAAGCTGAATTATTATTTAGCTCGTGATTATTCACGAAATGACCGTGTTGGTGAAAGTTATATTGAAGCGCAATATGAAGATTTACTGCAAGGGCAAAAATCAGTTGTTAAAAATATTACGAATAAAAAAGGGCAGGTAGTCGATACCATTACGACCTATGAAGGTGAGCCTGGTAAAGATTTAAAACTGACACTTGATAGTGAGCTACAATTAGAAACTGAAAAAATTGTTGAGCGTGAATTACTTAAGCTAAAATCACAAGGGGGTTCCCGTTTACTTGATCGTGCCTTTTTAGTAATGATGGACCCAAATACAGGCGATATTTTATCAATGGTTGGTAAGAAGATTGAGAAAAATCCTGAAACAGGGAAAAATGAAGTCGTCGATTATTCATATGGTACCTTTACAACAGCTTATGAGGCAGGGTCGGCAATTAAGGCAGCAACTCTCCTTACTGGTTATAATCAAGGGGTTGTTTCAATGGGTACTACAATGGGAGATGAACCTATTGTATTAGCTAGTACAAAAGCGAAAACTTCAATTTTTAACCGAAGTGGTTATATTCAAATGAATGACTTAATGGCTCTAGAGCGTTCGTCAAATGTTTATATGTTTAAAATTGCTATGCTTATTAATGGAACACCATATAGCTATGGGATGCCACTTCGTTTAAAAGAAGATACATTCCCTAAAATGCGTAATAATTATGCACAATTTGGCTTAGGTGTAAAAACAGGTATTGACTTGCCGAATGAATTTAGTGGTGTAGAGGGTCCATCTGGTCCAACGATGGGTGGTAAAACACTCGACTTAGCGATTGGACAATATGATACGTATACGCCATTACAATTAGCACAGTATATTTCAACTGTGGCAAATGGCGGCTATCGTATTCAGCCACATGTTGTGAAAGAGGTACGTGAGCCATCAAATGATGGGCAACAGTTAGGTCAATTAGTGACTGAAATAGGGCCAACAATTTTAAATCGTATCGATAATCCTATAGAAGAAATAAATTATGTGAAAAAAGGATTACGTCTAGTTTATACAGGTTCGAATGGTACTGCACGAGCTCAATTTGCAAATGCTCCATATACAGCGGCAGGGAAGACAGGAACAGCTGAAGTAGTGTATTTCGGACCGTTAAAAGAGTATTATGGTACGCAAACACTTACTTTTACACATGTTGGTTTTGCTCCTTATGAAAATCCTGAAATTGCTTATGCTGTTGTCATTCCATGGGCGACGACTAACACAGGTGCACATTTAACTAATAATAATGTTATTGCTCGAGAAGCTGTTGATAAATATTTTGAGTTAAAAGCAAAATATCAAGCTGAAAAAGTGACTGACAGTAATGTAAAACAACCAATTTTACCGGCTATTACAAAAGACAAAATTGGTGAAGATGAGCAAGAATAAGAGAAACCGCTAGTGCATATACATGCCTAGCGGTTTTTTTACAGTTTTAGAGTATTATTGAATACCCGCGAAAAAAACACGGTATGAAAGATCACCATTTTCATACCGTGTTTTATTTATTTTTATATAAAAGACCTATAATACAGATAATTGTTGAATAGCTATTTCAAATTGTTGTTTCGGTTTTAATCCATAAAGCTCTATATTATTACAGAAATAAGACTCTACCATAAAATCAACAGCTTCCTGTAGAGTATATTCACGATGTTCCATAATAAGTGTTAAATACGTTTTAAAGTAATCGGTATTTTGTACTTTTGTATGTTTAATCACAAAGTCAAACTCCTCTTAGATTATTTCCTGACACAATTGCTTATTATAGCATCTTTCCAAAAGGAAGCAAGTTTTTAAAGGAAAACGGCTATATGATCTGCATCGGTAAAAACGCCATGTTGTGTGGCATTACCGAAATGGCCGACAACGTGTCGGACCTCTTGCAGCCTAGGCACAAAAAATCTGGACGCATTATTTATCTGTGCGACAGCTACAATTGTAAATTCATCTTTACAATCATTTACAAAGCATTACATTCCTTTACGTCTCTTTTACGAACTGTTTATACGACTTCAACATTTAGTCATTATAGTAAAGATTGTAAGACAAATAACTATAAAAATGTTAATGACGGAGGCAAATGAGATGAAAAAGTGGAAGTACTTAACGATGACAGCGGTAATGGGTTCAGCATTAATGCTTGGTGCATGTGGTAGTGACTCTGCACAAAAGGGTAACAATGCAGAAACAAACGCACCGGCGAGCTCAGGACAAGACGCTGCAGACAAAAAACTGCAAGGGGCTGTAGCTGGGGATGGTTCATCAACAGTCGCACCAATTATTGAAGCAGTTGTTGAAGAATATGCAGGGACTCAACCGAATGTCAAAGTATCGGTAGGTGTTTCAGGTACAGGTGGTGGCTTTGAAAAATTCATCGCAGGTGAGACAGACTTTTCAAATGCATCTCGTCATATCAAAGATGAAGAGAAAGCAAAATTAGAGAAAGCAGGAATTGCTTTTACAGAGCTTCCTTTAGCATATGATGGCATCTCGGTTGTCGTGAACCCTGAAAATGATTGGGCGAAGGATCTAACAGTTGAGCAGTTAAAGAAAATTTGGGTTGAAGATGGGAAACCTAAAAAATGGTCTGATATTGATCCATCTTGGCCAGATGAAAAAATCGTCTACTATTCACCAGGTACTGACTCAGGGACGTACGATTACTTTGATGAAACGATTTTAGACGGTGCTGATCTAGCAAAATCAGCAACATTATCAGAGGATGATAACATGCTAGTTCAAGGTGTAGCAGGTGACAAAAACGCAATCGGCTTCTTTGGCTATGCTTACTACTTAGAAAATAAAGATAAATTAAGTATTGTGAAAGTAAACGGCATTGAGCCAACAAATAAAACAATTGAATCTGGTGAATACGCACCACTTTCACGACCACTATTTGTATATGTGAAAAATAGTGCTATGAAAGAAAGCGAAGCGGCATATGATTTCATTAAATTTACACTTGAGCACGGGGGAGAAATGGCAGACGCTGTTGGTTATGTCAGTCTACCTGAAGATAAATACAGTGAAGCTTTAAAAACTTTAGAAGGCTTAAAATAAGTAGACATGCATAGAGGGAAAGAGATGTATGCTCTTTCCCTCTCTTATTTGAAAGGAGCACCCAATGGTTTCTCAAAAAGAAAACAAGACATCATCTGTGCAGCAATTAATTGCAAATTCGCGCAATCAAAAAACAAAGAAAATAGTGGAAAAAGCAATGCCAACTCTATTATTTTCTGCGGCACTTATCTCTATATTGACGACATTTGGCATTGTTTTCACCCTTATTTTTGAAACGTTTGAATTCTTTAAACGTGTTTCGATTACGGATTTCCTATTTGGTACACAATGGCTACCGTTTTCAGGAAAGGAACCATTATTTGGGATTTTACCTTTAATAGCTGGAACATTGAAAGTCACACTTATTGCAGTTGTCGTAGCAGTACCATTTGGCATTGCTTCTGCTATCTATTTAAGTGAATATGCAAGCGAAAAAATAAGACGTACGGTTAAGCCTATTTTAGAAGTGTTAGCAGGTGTGCCAACGATCGTTTATGGATTCTTCGCATTAACATTTGTAACGCCGATGTTGCAGCAAATTATTCCAGGGCTGAAACTTTTTAATGCGCTTAGTCCGGGGATTGTTGTAGGGATTATGATTCTACCAATGATTACATCGCTTTCAGAGGATGCGATGTCATCTGTCCCGAATAGTATGCGTGAGGGAGCTCTAGCTCTTGGAGCAACAAAGTTTGAAGTAGCTATAAAAGTAGTATTACCAGCTGCATTATCAGGCATTATTGCTTCAATTGTCCTCGCTATTTCCCGGGCAATTGGTGAAACGATGATCGTATCACTTGCTGGTGGCTCTACACCTAAATTCGATTTAGATGTGACAGACTCGATTCAAACGATGACTGCGTATATAGTACAAGTTGCAACAGGCGATGCTGGCTATGGTACGACAATTTATTATTCGATTTATTCAGTAGGATTCACATTATTTATCTTTACTTTAATGATGAATTTACTTGCTCAATATATTTCGAAACGCTTCAGGGAGGTTTACTAGCATGCGGTATATTGATGACACGGTCGTCATGAAACGAATGACAAAGCGTATTACATTCAATAAAGTTTGGAAGTTCTTTTTCTTCTTAGCAACGACTTTTGCATTAGTGACACTAGCTATTTTGCTTTATCGTATAGTAACACAAGGTGTCGGCTATTTATCAATCGACTTTTTAACAAATTTTGCTTCGCGTTTTGCAGATAAAGCGGGCATTAAGGCAGCTTTAATAGGTTCACTTTGGCTGATGGCAGTTGTTGCTCCGGTGTCGATTATTCTAGGTGTAGGAACTGCAATCTATTTAGAGGAATATGCAAAGAAAAATAGACTTAATGACTTTATTCGTATGAATATTTCTAACTTAGCAGGTGTACCTTCCATTGTTTTTGGTTTACTTGGGTTAACAATTTTCGTTCGAATGTTGGGACTAGGGAAAAGTGTTTTAGCAGCAGGATTAACAATGAGTTTATTAATTTTACCAGTGATTATTGTTGCGGCGCAGGAGGCGATTCGTGCAGTACCGAATGAACAGCGTGAAGCTTCTTACGGTATGGGTGCGACAAAATGGCAAACGATATTGCATGTTGTGCTACCAGCGGCCATTCCTGGAATTTTAACAGGAAGTATATTAGCGTTGTCTCGCGCGATTGGTGAAACAGCACCACTTGTTGTTATTGGAATTCCTGTTATTTTACAGTTTTTACCTAATGGTTTGTTAAGTCAATTCACCGCTTTACCAATGCAAATTTATGATTGGGCAAAGCGTCCGCAAGAGGCATTTCAAAGTGTAGCTGCGGCTGGTATTTTAGTGCTTATGATAGTACTTTTACTGATGAATTCTATTGCCATCTTTATTCGAAATAAATTCCAAAAACGTTATTAATGAGGTGACCTTATGGTACTGGGTATTAAAGAGGAAAAATCAATTGTCAAACCAATTCATACGGCTACAAAGCTATCTCCTGATGTTGCCAAAAAAGTAGTATATGATACACGTAATTTAAATTTGTGGTACGGTGATCATCATGGATTAAAAGACATCAATTTAAGCATCTATGAAAATGAAGTAACAGCTATAATTGGTCCTTCTGGCTGTGGGAAATCTACTTATTTAAAAACTTTAAATAGAATGGTAGAGCTTGTACCAAGTGTTCGAACTTCAGGGGAAATAGTATATCGTGAGCGCAATATTTTAGATAAAAGCTATGCTGTTGAAGAATTGCGCACTCGTGTAGGTATGGTATTCCAGAAGCCAAACCCATTCCCGAAGTCTATTTACGATAATATTGCTTATGGCCCACGTATTCACGGTATAAAAAATAAGAAAATTCTTGATGAGATTGTTGAAAAATCTTTACGCGGCGCGGCAATTTGGGATGAAGTAAAGGATCGCTTAAATCAAAATGCTTATGGTTTATCAGGTGGTCAGCAACAACGAATTTGTATGGCGCGTTGTTTGGCGATTGAACCAGATGTTATTTTAATGGATGAGCCAACATCTGCACTTGATCCGATTTCTACATTAAAAGTCGAGGAACTTGTACAAGAGCTGAAAAAAGATTATTCAATTATTATCGTGACACATAATATGCAACAAGCGGCACGAATTTCTGATCGAACAGCATTTTTCTTAAATGGAGAGGTTATTGAGTACGATAAAACAGACGTTATCTTCCAAACACCAGCAGATCAACGTACTGAAGATTATATTTCAGGTCGTTTCGGTTAAGGAGGAGACTAGATGGTAGTACGTGAACGTTTTGAACAGGAATTAAAAGAAGTCCAAGAACAATTTATCGAGATAGCCAATAGTAGTATCAACGCTCTTAAAATAGCTTTTGAAGCATTATTAAATCAGGATTTAGAGACATCCTTGAAGATTCTTGAGGACGATTTAATCATCAATCGTCTTGAAGAAGAAATCAATGATCGTGTTATTTTAATGATTGCTAAGCAGCAGCCTGTAGCTACTGATTTACGTCGTCTCATGGTGCTTGTCAAAGCGGCATCTGATATGGAGAGAGTAGGGGACTATGCAGTGAATATTGCCAAAGAGACAATTCGAATTGGCAAAGAGCCGCTTATCTTTCCTACAACAAATTTGCAAACGATGTGTAACAAGACTGTAGAAATGCTAGAGAGTATTATCAAAGCTTTTACAGAGGAAGATACTGTTCATGCCAAGGAAATTGCTGAACTAGATGATTACGTCGATGATTTATATGGAGCGACAATTACGCTATTGATGCGCGCAGGAGCAGAAAATCCAGCACATATTTCTCAAATTACACACTTAACCTTTGTTTGCCGATTTTTAGAGCGCTCAGCTGACCATGCAACAAATATTGCTGAACACTTATTTTACTTAGTCAAAGGTAAACATTATGAATTAAATAATTAGTAAGAGAAGAGCCGATTATAGGCTCTTTTTTATATTGTTAAAAACAAATGGTCAAAGAAATCTTTGTAAATGTGGTGGTACTTTAAATGAGGGTGTTTCCTTGCTACTCGATTTCCTGCAGGTGACGCCGAGCCGTTTCTCCCACTTATACTATTGCTGCGCCTCAACGTTTTCGCACAGATAAAATATTGTTGCTGCCGCTACGTTGAACTTCGCTTTCGCACAAAAAACATCTTGCTGAAGTTGTGTTTTATCACTATAAATTAGAATGACTGACATGCCAAAAGATACATACTATGCAGAGTGTTTGATTGGAGTGGAGGCTGGGCGACTCCTTAGGGATCAGCGATAGAGGAACGAAGGCTAAGTGCATCACATCCTGTGATAATGCCTTCGTGACCAACATCGTGTTGGCCTGAGACCCTGGAGCGAGCGACGCGAGTGAAGCGGCTCATCGGACGCCCCTAGGAAGCTCTGCTCTGCGCGAAAGCGAAGCGTCAGCGGCAAATGTTTTATCTGTGCGAAAGCGAAGCGTCAGCAACAAAGCGCCCAGCCGGAACTGAAATCAAACACTCGTTTTACTTAAGTGCCATATTTTATTTAATAGGATACCTTAATTTCATAGGCATAATAGTTTTCAAGACCATGTATATGCTCTTCTTTAAAGAAGGATCATAAAAAGAAGTGAGAACGTTTAATCCGAAGAAACCTTGCTCAAGACATGATTAATTAACAGCAACATTATTAATAAAAATAGCGTCAAAATACTGCAAACGTTATTGTATTGTCAAAAAATTATTTTGGTTATACTATAGACATTATCCGAAAAAATGTGCTGAGGAGGTGCTGCTTCGTGAAAGACACTGTAGAATCACTCTTAGAGAAATTTAATCTGGAATTTACGTCAGAACAATGTGACTTTTTACGTTTTCTTTATGAAAACTTACATCTTGAGGAATTAAGTAACAAGGAACAACATTTTTTTATAGATTTTTTTTACAAGAGTGAAACCTTACGAAACATGGCAGCATTTGCACTTGAATTGGCAGATATCATGCATGAAATTTATGAAAATATACCAGCTGTTGAGCAAGCTGAACGATTGGCTAATGGAAAAGAGCAGCGCTTGTATTATGAGCGAAAGCGACAGGTAGCTAGGCGTCGAAAGCTTAATCGTCAAACAATAAAAAAAGGAAATATCCTATATGTTCCGTTTGATGAATATAAAAAAGAAACAGGTCCAATTATAATCTGCCTTGAGCAAACAACTGGTATGGCGGCATATTCTGAGCTTTGTAAAAGCATAATTTTACCGTTATTTATGAGCGCGCACCGTGAACGTCGAGATTTATATATCGTTCCATATGACTGTCAAGTTCATGTACATTTTCGATTTGAAGACGGGCATTTAAATTTATCCGATTTTAAGGATTTTATTGATTATAAGGCAAAGGGAGAAGCTGCGGTTCTGCCTGTGCTCCATTTTGTAAAGGGCTTGCTTCAAGAAAATCAACATTGTACAGAAGCGGATATTATTATTTTTACTGAAGGCACTCCAATTGATGGACAGCATCTCGTTGGAAAGCAAGCGAAGGCTGTACTTGAGGAAATGAAGCGTAAGTACCATGCTGAATTTTCGGTGATCGCTATGCATGAACATAATTTTAATGAGCAGCAATTTTGGTTTGCTAATAAGGCTTTTTTTGCGGATGATGCAATTCAATAAAAACGGAGCTGATCGTCATTGTTGATCGGCTCCTTTTCTGTGAATATACATAGTAGTTAGAGGAGAATGAAATTTGAATTCATTGAAATGGATATTACCTGATATTTCAACCCCAACGTGGATGGAAATTATTATTGCCGTTGCACTTTGTGTAATTGGTTGGCTTTTTCAGCAGTTTGTTATAAAGAAAGTTATTAATCGTACTGTTACATTTCTGAAAAATCGTCAGCGTAACTTTCAGGCAACAGTACTCGCGCAATTTAATAAAGCGATTCGCTATGCATTTATGTCTGCAGTGGTTGTACTCAGCTTATCAATATTATTAGAAATCTTTTTATTTACACATGTAGCAACTAAAAATTTTGTATTGTCTATTATGGTCTTTTTTGCCTTCAAAGGCGTATACGATGTTTTAAATTATTATACAAAGCAGCCACTACCGTTGAATAACGATGAGGAACCAAATGTCCTGTTACCTTTTTTTCTTCGTATAGGAAAAGTGCTCATTATGATATTGGCGATGTTTACGATTGCTTCTTTCTGGGATTTTAATTTGAATGGCTTTTTAACCGGAATTGGCTTAACTGGTGTCGCGATTGCTTTTGGTATTCGAGATACACTAGCACATGTTTTTGGTGGGATGTCAGTCGCATTAGATAACCCATTTCAAATTGGCGATTGGATAGCAACGGAGGACCAAAAAATTGAAGGAACCATCGAAGATATTAATCTTCGAAGTACTTTAATTCAAACGGGGGATAAAGGACTTGTTTATGTACCTAACGCCTATTTGGTAAATCGACCGATCTATAATTTATCGAGACGAGAAAAACGAAAATGTGAGCAATTTTTATTTGTAGCTGCTGAAAATGAAGAGGAAAAACTACGAAGTGCTTTAAGTACCATTCAAAAAGAAATTTATTTGCATGCTCAAACAGAAAAAGAAATGATTCATGTATTTATAGATGAGTTTTATCCAACCTCTTATCGCGTCCTTGTGCGTTTCTATGTGACAACAAATGATACGGCAGAGATGCTAAATGTGCGACAAGATATTTTATTTGCTATCCGTCAAATTTTTCAAGAACTAAATATTATACTAGCAAATCCAACTGAAGATGAATGGCTTCGTAATAAAAAATAAATTGAATTGTTAGTTTCTTTACTTTACAATGAATACATGTTATCAGCTTTGATGAAGAGTAGTAGCTATTATTATTTGTTATAGAGAGCTAGTGGTTGGTGGAAACTAGTACAGATAAATAGTGAATGGACTTCGGAGCTCTAATCCTGAATAAAGTAATAAAGTATGGATTAGCGTGCGCCTACGTTATAAGGTATAGAGAGGGTCTTTTAACTTTTTCAGTGGGTATCCAAACATCAGCTGAATGTAATTATGCCGGGGCATAATTGATGAAGACCAATGAAGGTGGCACCACGGCTTTTCCGTCCTTTTGTGATGGGAAGGCCTTTTTATATGCTTTGGCGAATGTTCAAAACCCGGACGCGATGTTTATGTAAGTGAAATGCTCACGAAGCGGTAGCGTCCATTAAGCCAATGCATAATTGATTAATTTTGGTGTAGAAGAGCAGAGCATAGAAAAGGAGAGAAAGAGTATGACAGTTGAGCTTAGAAAGTTTGCCATGAAGGCATTACAGGGTGATATGATGACGCCAATTTCCGTTTATCAATCACTTGAAGGGGAGCATAAGATGCTTTTCGAATCGTCTGCGAAGCATGAAGAAAGTGGGCGTTACTCGTTTATTGCCGTCAACCCAATTGCAGAACTTATTGGAGATAGGAATGGTTATTCTTTTTCCAAAGGTGGAGAAACAGAAAAATCGAGCACCAATGTATTAGTAAAATTACAGCAAGTAATGCCATTGCATAAGGCACAGTATCCGTTCGCCTTTTTTGGAGGAGCAATTGGATTCTTTGGTTATGAAACAGCATTTTATACAGAAAAAATAGGTGAATACTTGCAGGATGATTTAGAAATGCCGGATGTCCATATCTTTTTCTATGATACATTTATCGTTTTTGATCATTTAAAGCAAGAGATCACACTAGCGGCAATCGATTTATTTGATGAAGGACGTTCTCTTGAAGCGATGGAATTGGCTATTTCTATGATGAAGGAGCAGCTATATGCTGGAACAACGTTTGACGACACGACGTTTGGAGAGCTAGATTTCAGACCGATGATCGCCAAAGAAAATTTTGTAGCACTAGTTGAACGTGCAAAACAGCATATTCGGAAGGGTGATATTTTCCAAATTGTTTTATCACAACGCTTCACTTCACCATATACAGGAAATCCTTTCGCTTTATACCGTCAATTACGTACTTCTAATCCTTCACCTTATATGTTCTATATGGATTTCGGAACGTATACCATTTTAGGAACATCTCCTGAAAGTCTCGTTAAGGTGAAGGATCGAAACGTAACGACTAATCCTATTGCTGGTACGAAGCCAAGAGGTAAAACAGTGGAGCAGGATAATGCGATCGCAGAAGGTTTATTAAATGATGACAAAGAAATTGCTGAACATCGTATGCTAGTGGATTTAGGGCGTAATGATCTTGGACGTATTGCCAAAGTGGGTTCAGTGAAGCTGATAAAATATATGAGTATTGAGCGATATAAACATGTTATGCATATTGTATCAGAGGTTATCGGCGAATTACGTGATGATGTACATGTCTTGGATGTTCTTCGAGCTTGCTTACCTGCTGGTACAGTATCAGGTGCGCCGAAAATCCGCGCTATGCAGCTAATCAATGAGTTCGAGCCTGTGAAACGTGGTGTCTATGCAGGTGCAGTGGGTTATATTTCTGCTACAGGGGATATGGATTTAGCTCTAGCCATTCGAACAATGATCATAAAGGATCATCGTGCCCATGTGCAAGCAGGTGCTGGTATTGTTTACGATTCGGTGCCTTTGTCTGAATACGAGGAAACGCTAAATAAAGCTCGCGCGCTATTGGAGGTAAAAAAATGATTTTACTGATCGATAACTATGATTCATTCACATATAATTTATTTCAGCAAATACGAATGCTTCGGAAAGATGTAAAAGTAGTACGTAATGATGAAATAACAATTGAAGACATTCAGAAAATGCAACCTGAAGCCATTATTTTATCGCCTGGCCCAGGTACGCCAATTGATGCAGGAATAACAGTGGATGTTGTCAAAGAGCTTTATACGAAGTTTCCGATTTTGGGCATTTGTCTTGGGCACCAATCGATAGGGCAAGCATTTGGAGGAAACATAGTTCAAGCTAAAAATATAATGCATGGAAAATTATCAACAATTCAATATGAAAAAACAGGCTTATTTGCTCAGTTAGACGGTAAAATCGAAGTAATGCGTTATCATTCTCTCATCATTGAGCAAAGCACGTTGCATGAGGATTTTAATATTTTAGCAAAGTCCAGTGATGATGGTGAAATTATGGCGATTCAACATAAAGAATACCCACTCTTTGGGCTGCAATTTCATCCAGAATCCATTGGGACAAAAGAGGGCATTATAATGATGCGAGCTTTCTTAGAACAAATTTCTTAATTTCTTAAATTAAAAAGGCTGTCATCAAAAATCAGTAGTTGTGATTATTTGATGACAGCCATTTTTATATGAAATAGGATGGTAATATTATTGCTTTTTCCCTGTAATCAATTTTGCAATTTCCTCTAAAGACATCGAAGAATTGACTTCGTAAGAGCCAATTTGTAAGCTTCGCGCGTATTTAGGGTTAGCAAGGAGCAGTTCCATTTCAACACTATTTTCGATGACGCCACCATTTTCAAGCTTTTGTGCCACAATAAATGGTTCCATACCGCTGTATATTTGGAGTGTCATAGTTGTATCTTTTGCCGGTGCATCTGCCGATTTATGATTTTCTTTAGTCGTTGTTTTAGGTGTATCTGTCTTCTGATTAGTTTCCTTTGAAGCTTGCTTAGCTTGTTCCTTTAACAATGCAATTTCTTTATTTGCCTGTTCGAGCTTTTTTTGCAACTCCTCTACATTTTCTGTATTTGGGGAAGTTTTAGTTGGAAGACCGATATTAAGATCGAAACGCGCAGCTAAAGCAAGCAAAGCTCCGACAAGAAAAAGCGCAATGCCAAATGCACGGATAGCGGACATATTCATGAATTACCGACCTCCGTTTGCAATTACTTGGCGGACTTGCTCTTCAGTTAAATTTGAACGAATACTGATATCTGCTACAGAAAGACCTTGCTTATTTAGTTCAAGCACCTGACTTACAATAATTTGATGTATAGGTTTCGTTTTTGGAGCAGCTTGTCCTGTTTTCGATGCCTGAGCAGCCTGTTGAACAGCTTGCATAACTTGTTGAACCTTTGGATCTGATATAGCGTTATTTTGCGCTGACGGTGATTTAACCTGAAACTCTGGCTCTAATAACAACTCTTCCTCAACAATTTTCAGACGACGTTTTAAATTATTTGTTTCTTGAAAAATAGAGATGGATAGCTCCTCTACATCTTGTTCGACCTTTTTCGCGCTATTTTTGAAAAAGAACGAAGTAATAATTAGGAGAATCCCTACAATCATAAGTATGATGGATAAATCCAATAGTTTCACCTCATTAAGTATGTAATTATAAGGTATTTTACCATATGCAAACTTAATATGAAATGAAGGTAGATTTTTTTTTGTTTTATGTTATAATAGGTTAGTCGTATAAATCATGCTCAAAATTTAAATTCTTGATATAGAGTGGGAGGGTTAATAATGCGCGTAAACATTACTTTAGCTTGCACAGATTGCGGCGAACGTAACTACATTTCTAAAAAGAACAAGCGTAACAATCCAGAGCGTCTTGAACTTAAAAAATATTGCTCTCGCGAGAAGAAATACACTCTTCACCGTGAAACTAAGTAATCGCTCATTAAGCCAAAACCACTTGTGGTTTTGGCTTTCTACATTTTAGGAGGTAGCTTAGCATGGATAAAACAACTTTACGGAACGAGGTAAAGGAAGCTCTTGCGAAAATGAGCGAAGTAGCTTACCACGATCAATCAAATGCTGTAGTTAAAAAAGTGCTACAGGAACCATATATAATAGAAGCAACTACAATTGGCATTACCATTTCCAATAAGCCAGAAGTCGACACAATTCAATTAATAGAAGAACTATGGCAACTTGGTAAAAAAGTCGCTGTGCCTAAATGCAACTCAAAAACAAGAGAAATGTTATTTTACGCCATTGACTCGTTTGCCCAGCTAGAAACTGTTTATATGCATTTGCGTGAGCCAATTCCAGAGAAGTGTGAGTTTGTTGACGCAAATGAAATGGACGTCATACTTGTTCCAGGAGTTGTTTTTGATAAGTTCGGCTATCGAATAGGCTATGGCGGTGGTTATTATGATCGCTATGTATTAAACTATAAAAAGGGTAAGCTCATGTCTCTGCTATTTAATGAGCAGCTATATGAACGAGTACCTACAGAAGTGCACGATTGCCCAGTAGATATCATTGTGACACCGACAAAGCGTATTGACTGTGTAACACAACGAGGAGCGAACTAAAATGGACAAAATGTTAGATATTTATGAATTATTAAAAACATATGGCACTTATATTTACACACGAGATCCCATTGGTGATTTGATGTTAATGGAGGATGAAATTCGCGAGTTGTATAAAGCGAATGTACTAGATATTAAAGATTACCAAATGGCATTATTACTAATTCGACAAGAAACAACAAAGCTTCGCATGAAGGAAAATAATCAGTAATGTTTTAAATATAATTCATTTGTGGTATTGTAAAGATAATGTAACATGTATGTAATATTCTTAAAAAAACAGTGGTTTTCCACTGTTTTTATGATTTACGAAACTTTTTACAAACGAAAACGTATATATTACTATCCGGCCCATGTACGAACAAGGAGCACAGTTTTTCCAAAAATATATCTATTGATTATCTGTAAAAAATGGATTAAGATATATTTTGTTTCAGTAACAAATTGTTAAAAATATTATTTTTTTGTAAGAAAGTAGGGAGGATGTTAGGGATGAAATCAATAAAGTGGCCTAAACATTCATTTATGATACTAGCAATTGTAGCAACTTGGATAAAAACGGTCATTGTTTATCACACAAGCTTTGAGATGAAAATCGAAAATGCGATGCAACAATTTATTTTGTTTATTAATCCATTAAGCTTCGTACTATTTGCTTATGGTATATCATTATTCTTTAAATCGCCAAAAGTTAAAAGTCGTTATATAATAACTGTCAGTGTTATTATGTCAATCGTCTTATATGGGAATGTCGCGTTCTATCGTTTCTACAACGACTTTATTACATTACCGGTATTATTCCAAACAAATAACTTTGGTGATTTAGGAACTTCAGTAGCAGCGATTGTTAGCCCTTGGGATTTATTATATTTCGTTGACGTACTTATTCTAATTTTAGCTAATAAATATTTGCCTATGATGAAAAATGCAGTAAAAGTAAACGTGGAATTCCGTCGTGCGTACTTCGTATTAGCGATTGCTGTGTCGTTCTTAAACTTAGGATTAGCTGAAACAGAGCGTCCACAATTGTTAACACGTAGCTTTGATCGTGAATTACTTGTAAAAAACATCGGTACTTATAACTACCATTTATATGACATTTATATTCAATCAAAATCTTCTGCTCAACGTGCATTAGCGGATGGCAGTGAATTAGTAGAAGTGAACAACTATATTCGTTCTAATCAAGCAGCAGTCAACCCTCAAATGTTTGGTAAATACAAGGATCGTAATTTGATTGTTGTATCAATGGAATCTTTACAAAACTTTGTGATTAATAACCAAATGGATGGTCATGAAATTACACCATTCTTAAACTCTTTAACAAAAGATAAAGATACGTATTATTTCAGTAACTTCTATCACCAAACTGGATTAGGGAAAACTTCTGACTCAGAGTTTATTACAGAAAACTCATTGTTCGGCTTAGGTCGAGGTGCGGTATTCTTCACGCACGGTGGAAATACGTATAACTCAATGGCTGAGCGCCTTGGAGATAATGGCTACTTTACAAATGTCATGCACCCGAATAATAAATCATTCTGGAACCGTGACATGATGTATCAATCATTACACATTAATAAATTCTATGACATAGACTCATATAAGATTGGCGAAGGGCAAGCTGTTAACTGGGGTATGAAAGATGTCCCATTCCTAGAGCAATCCGCAGCCTTAATGAAAGATATGCCACAGCCATTCTATTCTCGACTAATTACTTTAACGAACCACTATCCATTCACATTGGACCCAGAAGATGTAATGATTCCTGAATATACGTCAAACTCAGGTACATTAAATCGTTATTTCCAAACAGTTCGTTATATGGATGAAGCTCTTAAAGACTTTTTCCAAGGTTTAAAAGATCAAGGTGTATATGATAACTCTATTATTGTAATGTATGGTGACCATTACGGTATTTCAGAAAACCATAACAAAGCGATGGCTCAATATTTAGGAAAAGAAAGCATTACACCATTTGATAATGCACTGCTACAAGAAGTACCGTTATTCATCCATATCCCTGGATCAGGTGACGGTAAAGAAATGACAGAGGTTTCTGGACAAATGGATTTACGTCCAACAATTTTACACCTTCTTGGTGTTGAAACTTCAAAAGATATGCAGCTTGGTGCAGACCTATTCTCACCAGAGCATGAAGACTTCGTTATTTTCCGCGACGGTCGTTTTGTAACAGATAAATATGTATATGCTGGTGAAGCTTGTTATGACAAAGCAACTGGCGAAGAAATTGATGGTGAGCCATGTCAGCCATACGCTGATCGAGCTACGAAAGAACTTGAGAATTCGGATACCATCATTAACGGTGATTTACTCCGCTTCTATGACCAAAAGACAGGTAACTTGAAGCAAGGGGTAGCCAAGTAACAAAAAGTGAGATCTCATTTAATGGATGGCACTGAAAAAGTCCATATCTCTCACATTGCGAGGTATTCAACGATTAAATCGTTGAATACCTCGCTTTTTTCATTTGGCACTGTGACTCTACTGTTGTTTTCCGAAGCATTCCG
>NZ_JBGCCF010000027.1:0-70516 GCF_041262385.1 Lysinibacillus sp. RC46
GGCAGTTACAATTGTTTTGTGTAACGAAAGCGAAGCGGCAGTTACAAATGTTTTGTGTAACGTAAGTGAAACGGCAGTTACAAATGTTTTGTGTAGCGAAAGCGAAGAATCAGCAACAACACACGACTGAGTGATCAACATTTTGCTGCTGCCGCTACGTTAGCACTACGCTTTCGCGCAAAAAACATTTGCAGAGCACAAAGCCGATTCCATACCCAATTATGCCGAGGTATAATTGATCGGTCAACAATACTGTTGATCGTTTATCTTTGCTTAAACGTATATAATTATATTGGGTGATAACATATGAAAAGCGTAAACTTACAGCTTGACGAAAATAATTCGTTAGAAATAACGCAGATAGAAGAAAATTTATTTGAGGTGCGACTTGGAATTAATGGAAGCATTAGTGTGTACTATATGACACGTGAACAACTCCTTAATTTTGATCAATTAGGCGCTCATATTCGCATTGAGGTTATTCTAGAGGATGATCTGTAAACATATTTCAACTCTATTCGAAACCTATATTAGTAGTTGATAAATGTTTTACAAGACATATTCACAGAAGTGAGCTTCAGGAAGCCCACTTCTTCAGAGGTGGGAGGAATGAAGTGCTTTAGGTAGCGCTACCTGCCTTCGTTAAAACTTATTGCCAACACAACATCGGTTGTGTAAATAAGAAAGTCTTATGGAACGGAAGATAAATCAAAGATGTTGTACACAGGACATGGCAACACCATCTGTGGAGAGCTTTGTAACGCTTCTCTTAAGTACATAAGAACCCCACTGCTTTAGCTGTGGGAGTAGTCAGTTAGTATTGAAGGCCTAATGTATGTTTGTGAAAATTATGACAGATACATTATGTATTATTTTAATTTATTAAAGATTTTGTGAATTTCCTGATTAATAACAGTGGGATTTGTCCGATTAATGAAGGTAGATTTTCGAATCTGAGTAAAAACATACCTTTCTATAGTATAAATCGACTAATTTTGATGTGAAAATTAAAAGAAAATATGAATGTATTGCTTACAAAGTATGGGTAAAATCTTTCTTGGTAGTGACAATTGTCTCTAAACAAATGTAAATAGATTGTATATACTTACAGTTAGAGGGAAGGAGGAGGTAACTTGATTCTAGTTCGTAATGATAAATTCGAAATAACCGAAGAAAATGGCAAGGTCTATATGCTTACTTACAGTGCCGGTTATCCATTAAAAGAATTTGATAGTATTTTACGTAGTCATCCCCGACTTAAATTATCAAATTTTTCAATATTAAAAAATGTCTTAGCAACAGAAAATACTAGCCCTGTTGAAATTGGACGCTGGCTTCCAAATGTTGAAGCAGAAATTGCACGAGATAAAATGTCTGCCTCAATATTTGTATACGAAACACACGATTATATACTAGAGAATAAAGAGAAATTAACTCAACAAATTCTGGAAACAATCGAGAACGAAGGAATTGATCATGGAATATTAGATTTTGATATTTCTAAAATTGATCCAGGAAAAGCATTTTTAATTGCACAAGGAACACCACCTGTAGCAGGAACAGATGCACAAATTACATACTTACCTAAACCAGAGAGAAAGCCAGTAATTCGCGAAGATGGGAAAGCTGATTATTATGACATGAACTTTATTTCTGAAATTTCAGAAGGTTCTTGGCTAGGTGAAAAAGTCCCTGCGACATTAGGTAAACCAGGAAAAAATGTACTAGGCGACATTATGGCTGCTGTACCAGGTCGTGATTCTCCTATACGATACGATAAAAAATCAGCTTATGAAGTGGAAGAGGATGGGAAAACTGTCATCCGTTCTAAAATAGCTGGTGTATTAGATGATGTCAAAGGCATGATCGGTGTTAATAGACATTTGCCAATTAATGGGGACGTTGGCGTTGAAACAGGGAATCTCGAATTTAATGGCTCATTAAGCATTAAAGGAACAGTTACATCAGGCTATACAGTCATTGCTACTGGAGATATTTCCATCGAGGGTGCTGAAGGTGTAAGCGGTGCCAAACTTATTAAATCCATTGAAGGCGACGTTTATATTCGTGGAGGGATTTTTGGTTTAGGCTCAACTATTGTAGAAGCAGGCGGCAATATTTTCGTTAAGCATGTCAATGAAGCAAATCTAGTTGCAGCTGACAGCATTCATATAGGATTTTATTCATTAGGATCACAGCTCTCTGCGCATTCGATTTTTGTGGACGAACGAAAAGGGAAAATTATTGGGGGCCGTGCAGTAGCTAAGAATACAATAGTCACTGCCATCTCAGGAAATCGTTTAGAGCGTCGAACGGACTTAATCATTGAAAGCGTTAATAAACAGGAAAGATACTCTATTATGCAAGAGAGGGCTGCACAGCTTAAGTCGCTACAATCAGAAATCTCTGAGCACGAGGGAAAAATTAAAAGCATATTGCCTTTCCTTGATAAAATGTCTAAGGAACAGATAGCTACATTTGAGGAAACAAAACAAAGCTTAACAAAATTGAAAGCGGATGCAGTAGCAATCGATCGTGAGGTTAAGCTAATAATGGATGAAATGCGTCATGCTGGAAAAGAAGAAATTATTGTGACGAAGGAAGCTCATCCTGGTACCTATATTCAAATTGGCAAAAAATCATCCTTATTAAGTAAGATGACAAACGGTAAATTTCTTATTGAATTTGGTGAGTTAAATGTCTAGGGAATCGTTCATTCCTGTATTTGCACATCGTGGGGCTTCAGCGTATACACTTGAAAATACTTTGAAGGCTTTTGAAAAGGCTTTAGAGCTAGGAGCAGATGGGATCGAATTAGATATCCAGCTTTCAAAAGAAGGTATTCCGGTTGTGTATCATGATCCACAGCTGTCAAGATTGGTTGGCATCAATAAGCAT
Organism: Lysinibacillus sp. RC46; assembly: GCF_041262385.1. Classification (NCBI taxonomy): domain Bacteria; kingdom Bacillati; phylum Bacillota; class Bacilli; order Caryophanales; family Bacillaceae; genus Lysinibacillus; species Lysinibacillus sp. RC46. Next base: position 2,899 of record NZ_JBGCCF010000027.1, read on the forward strand.
GTGAACGAATGTACGGTAGAGGAGCTAGTAAGCTTTAAACTTGGGAAGCCTTGGAGGCGATTATTTTCAACGTATAAAATCCCGACGTTTGACGTAGTTTTAGCTTGGGCAAATTCACAACAGCTACCCCTTAATATCGAATTAAAATCAACAATTCTAGATAATAAAAGCGCACTTATTCAAATGCTTCAAGGGCTTACTTTGCCAGTTGGCAGTCATTTTTCATCGTTTCACTATGAGCTTCTGGAGATTGTGAAACAATCTAAGCCGGACTATGAAACAGCACTTATAGCAACAAAAAAATTAAAATGGGATTTGCTTAGTGATTACAAAGCTATTGACAGTGTTCATATGCATAAAAGGTATTATAAACCAAGATATTTAGAGGCCTGTGTAGCGAGTAATAAAGCATGTCGTTTTTATGCAATAGATGGGGATGAAACATTTTTATTGAATCCGCATCCTTCTGTAATTGGTTGGATTACTGATTTTCCTGATAAAGTAATTGCGAAACAGCAACGTTAATCATTCTGATGAATGAAGATAAAAATAGCTATCCAATAAGTCTTTTGGACTTAAAAGGATAGCTATTTTTATTTTTTTTGGAAGCGTGGAGCCACTTTTCCATTTTTTCGATCGCGGTGGAGTAAGAATCCTGCGAAAAAGCCAAAGCCTATAACAAAGAGAATAATGCCAACGACGAATTGTAGCCATAAAAATGGGAAAGGTGAGATGAGCTTTCCAAATAATGTATCACGCATAAATTTAATGCCACCTGCAGCCATAAGACCTGGAATAAGCATTACAATAAATGCAGCTAAACGAGCCATGCATGTCCCCCCTTATTCCTAATTTTAATTGTACCTGTGGATATTGGAATGTCAAGGAAGCTATGTAACTGGAGTACCCAACAACTAGTAAAGACATACTAGATCAGTTGTAACTGAATGTTTAGAAAATTCTTAATTAAACAAGAAAGTGTAATAATAGTTGATAAATTGTGAAATTGTGAGTATTGTAAAAATAAATGGAGCATTATTATCCATTGTTAAACAATTTTTGAACATTTATTATACTGAATTGGAATGGGCATTTGGGGATGCACTTTCTAAAGCAAAGGGGCGAGTTTTCATGGAAATCTTCAAGTATATGGAAAAGTATGATTATGAACAATTGGTATTTTGCCAAGATGAAGCATCAGGGTTAAAAGCGATTATCGCTATCCATGACACAACACTTGGGCCAGCACTAGGCGGGGCACGTATGTGGACATATGCATCAGAAGAAAATGCGATCGAGGATGCATTACGTTTAGCACGAGGGATGACCTATAAAAATGCTGCAGCTGGTTTAAACCTAGGCGGAGGAAAAACGGTCATTATCGGTGACCCATTTAAAGATAAAAATGAAGAAATGTTCCGTGCACTAGGACGTTTCATCCAAGGGCTTAATGGTCGCTATATTACGGCAGAAGACGTTGGTACAACAGTGACAGATATGGATTTAATGCATGAGGAAACAAATTATGTAACGGGAATATCTCCGGCTTTTGGTTCATCAGGAAACCCATCTCCAGTAACTGCTTACGGGGTATACCGTGGTATAAAAGCATCGGCAAAAGAAGCGTTTGGATCTGATTCACTAGAGGGGCGTACTATTTCTGTACAAGGTCTGGGCAATGTAGCCTACAAGCTTTGCGAATATTTACATAATGAAGGTGCAAAACTTGTTGTTACAGATATTAACCAAGCGGCAATTGATCGAGTTGTGAATGATTTTGGTGCGACTGCTGTGGCACCAGAGGAAATCTATTCACAGGAAGTTGATATTTTCTCACCTTGTGCATTAGGAGCGATTTTAAATGATGAAACGATTCCGCAACTAAAAGCAAAGGTTGTCGCAGGTTCTGCTAATAACCAGCTACAAGATTCTCGCCATGGTGATTATTTACATGAATTAGGGATAGTGTACGCACCTGATTATGTGATTAATGCAGGTGGAGTAATAAATGTAGCTGATGAATTATACGGATATAACCGTGAGCGTGCGATGAAGCGTGTTGAAGGCATTTATGATAGTATCGAAAAAATCTTCGAGATTTCTAAACGTGATGGTATACCGACATATGTTGCAGCTAATCGTTTAGCAGAAGAACGTATCGCTCGAGTATCGAAGTCTCGTAGCCAATTCTTAAAAAATGAAAAAAATATTTTACACGGTCGTTAAGAACCGATTATTCGTTGAGAGAAGTCGCATTGTCGACTTCTTCTAACTTTATAGTAAATTAATAGATTTAATAGTTTAAATGAATTTAAACGGCAAGGACAGATCACTTATCTTAGGTACCAAAGGGACAAGATGCTTTAGCATTTTTCTCATAAGGGGGAATCCATATGGCTCAAAATTATGATGTTGTCATTTTAGGCGGAGGTACAGGTGGCTATGTTGCAGCAATTCGAGCTGCACAGCTGGGCTTAAAAACAGCTATTGTTGAACGTGAGCGCCTAGGTGGAACATGCTTGCATAAAGGCTGTATACCGAGTAAGGCCTTACTTCGAAGTGCAGAAGTGTATCGTATGGCAAATAAAACAGCTGCTGAATATGGTGTTGATATTGAAGGCGTTACATTGCAATTCGACAAAGTGCAGGCGAGAAAGCAAACGATTGTTGAGCAATTGAGCCAAGGTGTGAATACACTGATGAAAAAGGGCAAAATAGACGTTTATCAGGGAACAGGGCGAATTTTAGGACCTTCTATTTTCTCACCAATGCCTGGCACTATTTCAGTTGAAATGAATAATGGCGATGAAAATGAAATGCTAGTTCCAACAAATGTGGTCATTGCCACCGGGTCAAAGCCAAGAGGAATGGCCGGACTAACGGTTGATGGTAAATATGTGATGAACTCTGATCATGCGTTGGAAATGGAAAATTTGCCAAAGTCATTGTTAATTGTCGGCGGAGGAGTTATTGGAATTGAATGGGCCTCGATGCTTTGTGATTTTGGGGTTTACGTAACGGTCATTGAATATGGGCCATCCATTTTACCAGCAGAGGATGCAGACATTGTAAAAGAAGTAACCAAGCAGCTTGAAAAAAGAGGCGTCCGCATTGTGACTAACGCCCGCTTAGATACGGGGACCTTTAAAATTGAAAATGATAACGTTTTCATTTCTGCAAAAGTCGATGATAAGGATGAATTATTTGAGGCTGATAAAGTATTGCTTTGTGTTGGACGTGAAGCAAATACACAAGGTATCGGATTAGAAAATACTGAAATAGAAGTTGAAAATGGGTTTATCAAAGTCAAGGATTCGTATCAAACGAAGGAATCACATATGTATGCCATAGGGGATGTTATCGGTGGCTTACAATTAGCTCATGTTGCTTCGCATGAAGGGGTATCTGCGATTGAGCATATTGCAACGGGTAAAACAGAGGCACTTGATGTTCTAAATGTACCAAAATGCGTTTATTCTTATCCTGAGGTTGCAAGTATTGGCTTAACAGAGAGTGCTGCTCGAGAGCAAGGTTATTCATTGAAGGTTGGTAAGTTTCCATTCAAGGCGATTGGAAAAGCGCTAGTTAATGGAGAGACAGATGGCTTTGTGAAAATGATTGCCGATGAAGAAACGAATGATATATTGGGTATTCATATGGTAGGACCACATGTGACAGATTTAATTGGAGAAGCATCGCTTGCTAAATTATTGGATGCAACGCCGTGGGAAATTAGTCAGGCCATTCATCCACATCCGTCACTAAATGAGGTACTAGCGGAATCAGCGTTAGCAGTGGATAATCGCGCCATTCATTTTTAATTTCTCTTTTGGTAGCGAAAGTGAAACGTCGGGAAGGGGTGTTCGTATGCAAGGTGTTCAAATTAAGCATGAGGATTTAGGTTTATCAAAAGAAGATGTACTTGCAATGTTCGAAACGATGTTAATGGCGAGAAGACTAGATGAACGTATGTGGTTATTAAACCGTTCTGGTAAAATTCCGTTTGTTATTTCTTGTCAGGGACAGGAGGCAGCACAAGTAGGGGCAGCCTTTGCTCTTGATCATAATAGAGATTATATTGCACCTTACTATCGAGATATGGGAGTTGTTTTACATTTTGGCATGACACCAAGAGAATTGATGTTATCCGCATTTGCTAAAGCAGAGGATCCAAACTCGGGTGGGCGTCAAATGCCAGGTCACTTCGGACATAAGAAAAATCGTATTCTAACAGGCTCTTCGCCAGTTACTACACAAGTTCCACATGCGGTGGGAGTTGCTCTAGCAGGTCGTCTACAAAAAGAAGATTTTATTACTTTTGTTACGCTTGGTGAAGGTTCTTCTAACCAAGGTGATTTCCATGAAGGTGCGAATTTCGCAGGCGTGCATAAGCTGCCAGTAATTATAATGGTAGAAAATAATCAATATGCAATTTCTGTGCCTGTAGAACGTCAATTAGGCTGTGCAAAAGTATCAGATCGCGGTATTGGCTATGGTATGCCAGGTGTTACGGTTGATGGAAAATGTCCGTTACAAGTTTATAAGGTTGTGAAAGAAGCAGCTGATCGCGCACGTAGTGGTGAAGGTCCAAGTTTAATAGAAACAGTGACTTATCGCTTAACGGCTCATTCTTCGGATGATGATGATCGTCAATATCGAACTGCCGAGGATATAGCAGAAGGAAAGGCAAAGGATCCAATTTTGTTGTTTGAAAAGTACCTTATGGATGCAGGAGTTATGACAGAAAAACTACGTGCTGAAATAGAAGAACGTGTCATGGCAGAGGTGAATGAAGCAACAGATTATGCAGAAGCTGCTCCGTATGCAACAGCAGAGCATGCTTTGAAATACGTATATGCACCAGTGGACGGAGGTGATGTGTAATGGCAGTGATGTCTTATATTGATGCGATTACATTAGCGATGAAGGAAGAGATGGAACGTGATGAGCGTGTTTTCATTTTAGGAGAGGACGTTGGTCGCAAAGGCGGGGTTTTCAAAGCAACAGCAGGTCTTTACGAGCAATTTGGTGAACATCGTGTACTTGACACGCCACTTGCTGAGAGTGCAATTGCAGGTGTTGGTATTGGTGCTGCAATGTATGGGATGCGCCCGATTGCCGAGATGCAATTCGCTGATTTCATCATGCCTGCCGTTAATCAAATTGTTTCTGAAGCAGCAAAAATCCGCTATCGTTCAAATAATGACTGGTCTTGCCCAATGGTTATACGAGCACCATTTGGCGGCGGTATTCACGGAGCGCTCTATCATTCGCAGTCTGTAGAGGCACTTTTTGCAGGAACACCAGGATTGAAAATTGTTATACCATCAACACCGTATGATGCAAAAGGCTTGTTAAAAGCAGCGATCCGAGATGAGGATCCAGTACTGTTTTTTGAGCATAAGCGTGCATATCGACTCATTAAAGGTGAAGTTCCTGTCGACGATTATACATTGCCCATTGGTAAGGCAGATGTTAAGCGGGAAGGGGAAGACGTTACTGTCATTACGTATGGTTTAGCTGTCCATTTTGCATTACAAGCGGCAGAGCGCCTAGCAGCAGATGGTATTTCAGCGCATATTCTTGACCTACGCACGGTATATCCACTTGATAAAGAAGCGATCATTGAAGCGGCTAGTAAAACAGGTAAAGTTTTACTAGTTACCGAGGATAATAAAGAAGGTAGCATTATGAGTGAGGTTGCAGCAATTATTGCAGAGCATTGTTTATTTGAGCTCGATGCACCAATTCAGCGCCTTGCAGGACCAGATGTTCCAGCTATGCCGTATGCACCAACGATGGAAAAATATTTTATGATCAACCCTGATAAAGTAGAGCGTGCGATGCGAGAACTTGCAGCATTCTAATATAGAAGAGCTTAAAAGTTTATACCTCTGGCGGATCTACAAAATTTGACTGGAAGTAAAACGTTATCTACTCATTGTAGTAAATAGAAGCTTATGAAAAGTTAAAATCCGTGTGATTGTTTATCTACGCGTCATAGCCTAAAGCTTATAAATATCACAGGTATTTTAAGACTCTTCATAGAAAGTTTGGGATGACATTTCTTAGAACGTTATGTCATGTATATAACTTGATTGGAGTGGAGACTGGACGCCCCCAGGAAAGCGTCCGGTCGGAACGGAAATCAACCCCCACTTTATTGTGATGAGTTTATTATAAATATGATAGTAATTTGATAGATACAAATACACCTAGGCATAATTGATGGGGGGAATAGATGATGGCTATTCAAAATATTACAATGCCACAGCTCGGCGAAAGTGTAACAGAAGGTACGATTGAAAAATGGCTTGTCAAGCCAGGTGATACGGTAAAAAAATATGATCCATTAGCAGAAGTTGTAACAGATAAAGTTAATGCAGAAATCCCGTCTTCTTTTGAAGGAGTCATTACAGAGCTACTTGCAGAGGAAGGGCAAACGTTACCAGTTGGTGCAGTCGTTTGTTCCGTTGAAATAGCAGGCGACAGTGAGTTACCACCTCCGCCTCCGCCGAAAAAATCAGCGGTAAGTACAGCAATTTTAAATGCAGGTGTACAAAAGAAACAGGAGGCTCAGCAGCCAACTACAGCAACAGTAGCCCCACAAAAAACAGTTCGACAGGATAAAGTGCGTTATTCACCAGCTGTTCTTCGACTTGCACAAGAGTATGAAATTGCACTTGATCAAATCACAGGTACTGGTGAAGGGGGACGTATAACAAGAAAAGACTTAATGAAACTGATTGAAGCAGGAAATGTGCCAACTTCTCTAGTGGAAACACCGCCTGCAATCGATTCAGCCGTTCCGCAGTCAGTACCTGTTGTGGTACAAGCATCACAGGAGAATACTAAACCAGCCACACCGACACAACCAATTCAAGCAGGCGATATTGAAATTCCGGTAACAAAGGTGCGCCGTGCTATTGCCAATAATATGGTACGAAGCGTTCATGAAGTGCCACATGCATGGATGATGATGGAAGTAGATGTAACAGATTTAGTAACATATCGTGATAGCATTAAGACAGAGTTTAAGCAAAAAGAAGGCTTTAATATAACGTATTTTGCTTTCTTCGTAAAAGCAGTTGCTCAAGCTCTAAAGGAATTCCCGATGATGAATTCCATGTGGGCAGAAGATAAAATCATCCAAAAACATGACATAAATATTTCCATTGCAGTCGCAACAGATGATGCACTATTTGTTCCTGTAATAAAACACGCTGATGAAAAGTCAATTAAAGGTATTGCTAAGGAAATTCATGAGCTTGCAGTGAAAGTTCGTGCCGGAAAACTAACGATGGATGATATACAAGGTGGTACATTTACGGTCAATAATACGGGTGCATTCGGCTCTGTACAGTCGATGGGCATCATTAATTACCCACAAGCAGCTATCCTCCAAGTGGAAAGTATTGTAAAAAAACCAGTTGTTTTACCGGGCGGAATGTTCGCTGCACGAGATATTGTGAATTTATGTTTATCTTTAGATCATCGCGTTCTTGATGGACTTGTTTGTGGTAAATTCCTCAATAGAGTAAAAGAAATACTCGAAAATGCAAATAAATCTTCGACGTCAGTCTACTGATGACTTCTCGGAAACCTGTTATATAACGGTTTCCGATTTTTTTTTGCTTTTCGAGTCGCAATTTGTCATGTAGAATAACAAATAGAAACTACTAAGGGGGGAAGCTGATTAAGCGTCCGCATGTCAAACAACATGAAAAATATTGAATTTGAAAAGCCGTCCTATTCAGAATGGCAAGATGCAGCAATCAAGGCTTTAAAAGGGAAATCATTCGAGTCTCTTTTAACGAAAACAAGTGAAGGTATTACATTAGAACCTCTTTACACCCAAGAAAGTTTAGTAGCAAAACTTGGTGAAGAACTTGATAAACAAGTTGCTACAATCCGTTCCCTACAAAATAACGAAGCATTTCGAGTGGCACAGCAAGTATATGCTGAAACAAGCGAGGCATTTTTTGCACAGCTTGATGATAGCTTAGCTCGAGGCAATGAAGTAGTAACAGTTGATAGCCGTGTGAATTTTGAATGGACTGAAGAAGTATTGGCACAATTAGCGACTTATTTCTCTGAATATTCGTTTAAAATTACGGTTGAAAATTCAAATGACCCATTATTAGCAGTGTTCGACAAAATAGCAATTGATCAGCGAGAAGCTGTAAAAGGTTTCATCGTATCGAAATACCCTATCTCTATCACTTTAAATAATTTCCCGAGCGTGCGCTCAATCGGTGCGGACACGACGGTTTATCATAATGAAGGAGCAAACGCAGTACAAGAGTTAGCATATGCACTTGCATTAGCCGCAAAATACGCAAATCAAGAAGAAAGCTTTGAAGCGTTCGCGAAGAAATTTTATGTATCCTTTGCAGTGGATACACAGTTCTTTACAGAAATTGCAAAACTCCGTGCTTTTAAAGTACTTTGGAAAGCGTTCTCATCCGCATATGGAGTATCTAATGGCGTAAAAGTTCCAACTATTGCTGAAACATCATTAAGAAGCTTCTCGAAGCTGGATGTATATGTAAACTTATTACGTTCAGCGAATGAAGCTCTTTCAGGCTTAATTGGCGGTGCGGATGTCTTTACAGTTCACCCTCATGATGCATTAACGAAGCCAACCGATCAATCAGTTCGTATTGCACGTAATGTATCGTTAATCTTAAAAGAAGAAACAAATGTTTTAAAAGTTATAGATCCAGCTGGTGGCGCTTACTTTATTGAGTCATTAACAGCAGATTTTGTGAAAGAAGCTTGGGCATTATTCTTAGAAATTGAAGCAGCTGGAGGCATCGACGCTTACACTGTATCTGGAAAGCTTATGGAGGAACTAGAAAAATCCTATCAAGCTCGTATCAAAGCGGTACAAACGCGTAAGCAATCATTAATAGGTACAAATATTTATGCTAATCCAGCAGATGTGCTTGAAAGCGAAACAAACCTAGCGTTCGCAGAAATTAAGCGAATTGCTAAACCTTTTGAGGAATTACGTGAGGTAATGACTGCGGCAAATGTGCAAACGGGAATCTTATCATTAGGTACACTTAAAAGCTCAAAACCACGTGCTGATTTCGTGTCTGGCTTCTTAAACACTGTAGGTCTAGTTCCAGAAAAAAGCGAACCAGTTGCTACGGCTGAAGAAGCATTAGCTTGGTTAAACGCTACAGAAGCAACATATGTGGTAATTGCAGGTAATGATGACGATATAAAAGAATTAGTACAAGCAATTTTAGCAGGCAAACCAGCTAACGTCATTGTTGACGTTGCAGGTAAATTTAAAGACGAAGAAGAAGCTTGGTTAGCAAATGGCTTAAACGGCTTTATTTTCGCAGGACAGAACATCATCGAAAAATTAAACTCAGTGTTCGCTAGCATGAAGGAGGTCCAACGATGAGCAAGCCAAATTTTAGTGCAGTTGAAATCGAAAAAGTTTTAGCAGCAGAAGCTCCTCAAGCGTCAGAAGAAAAATTCATGACCAATGAAGGAATCGAAATTAAAGATATATACACAAAAGAAGATATTAAAGAGGCAAAACATTTAAATGATGTAGCAGGTATTGCGCCAAATACGCGCGGTCCATACCCTACTATGTATGTAGCTCGTCCTTGGACTGTTCGCCAATATGCAGGTTTCTCAACAGCTGAAGAATCAAATGCATTCTACAAGCGTAATCTAGCGATGGGTCAAAAAGGTCTTTCTGTTGCCTTTGACTTAGCAACTCACCGTGGCTATGACTCAGATCATCCTCGTGTAACAGGGGATGTTGGTAAAGCTGGCGTAGCGATTGACTCTGTAGAAGATATGAAGATTTTATTCGACCAAATTCCTTTGGATCAAATGTCAGTTTCTATGACAATGAATGGCGCTGTATTACCAGTTCTTGCATTCTATATCGTTGCTGCTGAAGAGCAAGGCGTTACACCAGAGCAATTAGCGGGTACGATTCAAAACGATATTTTAAAAGAATACATGGTTCGTAACACATATATTTATCCACCAGCAATGTCGATGAAAATTATTGCAGACATTTTTGAATATACAGCGAAATATATGCCGAAATTTAACTCAATTTCGATCTCTGGTTACCATATTCAAGAAGCGGGAGCAACAAATGACATCGAGCTTGCTTATACATTAGCAGATGGTCTTGAATATGTTCGTACAGGGCTAAAAGCTGGAATCGATATTGATGCCTTTGCACCGCGTTTATCATTCTTCTGGGCAATCGGTATGAACTATTATATGGAAGTTGCAAAAATGCGTGCTGCACGCCGAATTTGGGCACAAATGATGTCAACGTTTAATCCGAAAAATCCTAAGACATTAGCACTTCGTACACACTCACAAACATCTGGTTGGTCTTTAACAGAGCAGGATCCATTTAATAATGTGGCACGTACACTATTCGAAGCGAATGCGTCTTCAATGGGGCATACACAATCCCTGCATACTAATGCACTTGATGAAGCGATTGCGCTACCGACTGATTTCTCTGCACGTATTGCACGTAATACACAGCTGTTCCTACAAGAAGAAACGGCAATGACAAAGGTTATTGATCCATGGGGCGGTTCATATTATGTGGAAAAATTAACAGACGAAATTACAAAATCTGCGTGGGCATTAATTGAAGAAATCGAAGAACTTGGCGGTATGGCGAAAGCGATTGAAACAGGTCTTCCGAAAATGAAAGTCGAGGAAGCTGCGGCAAAACGTCAAGCGAAAATCGACTCTAAAACAGAAACAATCGTTGGTGTAAATAAATATCGTTTAGAAAAAGAAGAACCTATCGACATTCTTGACATTGATAATACATTAGTTCGTCAAAAGCAAATTGAACGTTTAGAAGCAATGAAGGCAGCTCGTGATGAGGCAGAAGTACAAAAACATCTAGCTCGATTAACGAAAGCGGCGCAAGATGGTGAAGAAAACTTATTAGCAATAGCGGTTGATGCAGCGCGTGCTCGTGCTTCTTTAGGTGAAATCTCTGATGCAATCGAAGTTGTTTCAGGTCGCCATAAGGCAGTAATTCGTTCAATCTCTGGCGTTTACTCTGCAAACTTCTCAGATGAAGAGCAAATTGCTGAAATGAAACAAATGACAGAGGAATTCCTTGAGAATGAAGGTCGTCGCCCACGTATTTTAGTAGCGAAAATGGGACAAGATGGACATGACCGCGGTGCGAAGGTTGTGGCAACGGGATATGCTGACTTAGGTTTTGACGTAGATATTTCACCATTATTTATGACACCTGCTGAAGCAGCTCAAATGGCTGTGGAAAACGATGTTCATGTCATTGGTGTATCTTCATTAGCAGCTGGTCATAAAACGCTAGTTCCTGAATTAGTAGCAGAGTTAGAAAATCTGGGCCGCGAAGATATCATTATTATTGTTGGAGGCGTGATTCCAGCACAAGATTATGACTTCCTTTATGAAGCTGGCGCAGTAGCGATATTTGGACCTGGTACAGTTATTCCTGTATCGGCACAAAAGATTATTGAGGAGATTTACAAACGTTTAGGCTATGAGGAAGTGTCTGAATAATGGACAAAAACAAAGGAATGCCTGAAAGTGCGCTATTTGTTATGGACGGAGTAGAGGCAACTCACGACGGAATGCAATATGGTACACCGAAAAAATTCCGAAAGAAAAAAGCTGACAATGTAAACATACAGGAGCTTGCACGAGAAGTACGTGCAAGCTCTCGTACACACTTGTCAAAAGCCATTACACTCATTGAAAGTTCAAATGCAACACATAAAGTGCAAGCACAAGAACTGCTACAAGAGCTTCTACCACATACAGGAAACAGTGTCCGTATTGGGATCACAGGCGTTCCTGGTGCGGGAAAGAGTTCGTTTATTGAGGCTTTCGGAACGATGCTTTGTGAGATGGGGAAAAAAGTGGCAGTCCTTGCGATTGATCCAAGCTCTTCTTTATCGGGAGGAAGTATTTTAGGCGATAAAACTCGAATGGAGGAGCTCGTGAGAAAGCCTAATGCATTTGTTCGTCCCTCTCCAACAGCAGGTACCCTAGGGGGTGTTCATAAAAAGACACGTGAAACGATGCTTGTTTGTGAAGCGGCTGGCTATGATGTCATTTTAATAGAAACAGTTGGTGTTGGACAAAGTGAAACGTATGTCCGTGGTATGGTTGATTTCTTCTTGCTGTTAGTTTTAACAGGTGCCGGGGACGAGTTACAAGGCATGAAAAAGGGCATTATGGAGTTAGCGGATGCCATTGTTGTTCATAAGGCTGATGGTGATAATGTTCGCCTTGCTAAAAAAACGGTATCTGAGTATAAGCAAATTTTACATTTCTTACAGCCTGCTACTCCAGGTTGGATGTCTACAGCAATGCCGGTAAGCTCATGGGAAAAACGTGGTCTCGACAAAGTATGGAGTACAATAGGGGAGTTCAGACAAATCGTTGAGGCAAATAATTACTGGTCAATTAGACGCCAAAATCAGACGAGAGATTGGTTCCAATCGATGATTACCGACCAATTAATCGATATGTTTTATGGTAATCCAGAACGTAAAGCACAGGTGCAACTTTTAGAACGTCAAATTTTAAATGGACAGCTGACAGTCACGCAAGGTGTAGATCGTTTGTTTAGCGATGAACAATCACAGAAATAATATGATCCTTAATATGAGCAACTAGGTGCACAAATTCGTCACTAACTGCTATGATAGGAGATGTATGTGCGTCGACTATCTAAAGCTAGTAAGTTTAACTTCTTTCAGCTGAAAGAAGTTAAGGCTTCCGGAAGTAATTATGCCGGGGCATGATTGATGATGACGCGAACTTGAAAGGAGCTATCGCTATATGAATATGGATTACGATTTATTTATGCAAGAAATTTTAAAAACAGCACGTGCAGAAATTGAGGGTGCTGGTTATGAGCAGCTTCGCACGCCAGAAGCTGTTGAAGAGGCGTTTGCTCGTCCAGGTACAACATTAGTCATGGTAAACTCAGTATGTGGCTGTGCAGGCGGTATTGCACGTCCAGCAGCAGCACAATCCGTACATTACGATAAACGTCCAGACCATCTTGTAACGGTATTTGCTGGTCAAGATAAAGAAGCAACTGCAGCTGCTCGTTATCACTTCGGTGAAGATCATTTACCATCTTCCCCATCATTTGTGTTATTAAAGGATGGACAAGTAGTAGCAGAAGTTGGACGCTATGAAATTGAGGGACATGACCCAATGTCAGTAGTAACAAACTTACAAGCAAACTTTGAGGAATATTGCGACGAACTTTAATTTTATTCATAGAAATAAAAGAGAAGCTATTCTATAAGTAGGAAGCCCCGCAGTTAGAAAACATCTGCGGAGGCTTACTACTTAGCCATGATAGATGATCCCCGATTTGCATGACTTCATAGATAATCTTCTTTTATATTCAAGATACTAGTCAATTGGCATTCGGAATATTTGAAATATTGGGCATTATTGTGGTGAAACCCATTGTTTTTCTAAAACTATATATTGCGGCTCATCGCTAAAAGTTGTGGGTGACATTTGTAAAAACCTATTCAATGAATATTAGTTGATTGGAGTGGAGGCTGGGCGACTCCTTGGGGAAAAGCGGCTCATCGGACGCCCCCAGGAAGCTTTGCTCTGTGCGAAAGCGAAGCGACAGCAACAAAGCGCCCAGCCGGAACGGAAATCAACCCCACGTTATGGTGATGTGCCTATGTTTGTAGTGATATATAGCCTTCAACACATTTGTAAAATTAGAGTACTGAAAGATAGGAGGCAGTCGACTTGAAGAAGTTTTCAATCGGCTATCGTACATTAAAAACGGCATTTGGTGCAGCAATCGCTATTGCCATTGCCCAATACTTTGAATTAGCTTCTTATGCATCTGCTGGTATTCTAACAATATTATGTGTACAGCCAACGAAGAAAAAATCTCTTCATGCAGCTTATACAAGATTCGTCGCAAGTATTATCGGTATGCTTTATGCATTTTTGAGCTTTGAGCTATTTTCCTATCATCCGCTTACATTAGCATGTATGTTAATTGTTTTTATACCAACAATTGTGTCATTAAAAGTAGCAGACGGCTTTGTCTCAAGTGCAGTAATTATCATGCATATTTATGCAGCAAAAAGCTTTTCATGGGCACTTGTTTCTAATGAATTCGCATTAATGGCAATCGGTTATGGTACAGGAATAGCTATAAATATGTATATGCCAGACATTCAAAAGGAATTAAATTACTATCGAGTTAAAATTGAGGAACTTTACAGTAAGATTTTTTTAGAAATTGCCAACTATTTAAGAGAAGGCGATACATTGTGGGATGGGCAGGAAATTATAGACGCGATAAAAGCATTAAATAGTGCGAAATCCCTAGCGTTTAAAGATGTTGAAAATCATTTTACGAGACGTGAAAATGACTACTACGTGTATTTTGATATGCGTGAACAGCAGCTAGAAATTATCGATAGGGTTCTTCCAAAAATAACGGCACTTCCTGTTATAGTACAAGAGGCAGTGATCGTCGCTGACTTTTTACAAGACCTCGGTGAGCATGTTCATTCAGGAAATACGGCTAGTCATTTTAGGGAGAAGTTAGAGCAAGTAAAGCTAGATTTCGCCCAATTACCTTTGCCAAAAAATCATGAGCAATTTCTAGCACAAGCAGCACTCTATCAATTTCTAGAGGAAATGGATCGATATTTAGAAATTAAGCAGTCTTTCAAGGGGATAAAGGTAAAGAAAGAGCGCCCGCAGTAATGCGGACGCCTAGCTTTTCATTACACAAACATTGATAAGCCGAATGCTAGAGATGAAATTACCATGATTGCAACCATCGTATAAACGACGATTTTTTGAAATTTTTTATTACTCATATGCTCGTTCGCTCCTTCTTTTCTTATAAATAGTTTATCAAATCTGAAAAATTTCTCAAGTAGTAGAGTTTTGACGAAAAAGTCTGTAAAATAGATTATGTACCATAACAGAAGGAGATGTCACCATGGAGAGAGTAGATCATATTGGGATTGCAGTGCGTGATCTTGATGAACGCATTACATATTATACAGAAACTTTAGGCTTAAAGCTGCTGAAAGTGGAAGAGGTAGAATCTCAACAGGTTCGTGTTGCATTCATTGACGCGGGTAATGTAAAAATTGAGTTATTAGAACCGATGAGTGAAAAAAGTACTATTCACGGATACATCGAAAAACGTGGAGAAGGTATTCACCATGTAGCTTTCGGTGTAACAGGTATTCGTGAGCGTATGGCTGAGCTTCGTGAAAAAGGTGTCCGCCTTTTATCTGAAGAGCCAGGACCAGGTGCTGGTGGTGCAGAGGTTGCTTTCATGCATCCAAAATCATCTTTCGGTGTGTTATATGAATTATGCGATAAAAGTGGAAAAGGGGATAAGTGATCAGTATGGATATGTTCGACAAAATTAATGACTTGTATGACCGTAAGACAGTAATTGAACTTGGTGGCGGCTATGAGCGCATCGAGAAGCAACATGATAAAGGCAAATTAACTGCTCGTGAGCGTATTGAATTATTACTAGACGAAGGTACATTTTTCGAGATCAACCCATTCATTACACACCGTACAGTAGACTTTGGCATGGACAAGATGGAAGGTCCTGGTGATGGTGTAGTAACTGGTTTCGGTAAAATTAATGGACGTCCAGTATACTTATTCTCTCAAGATTTCACAGTATTTGGTGGAGCACTTGGTGAAATGCACGCCAAAAAAATGGCAACAGTAATGGATTTAGCCGCAAAAAATGGTACACCATTTATCGGTGTTAATGATTCAGGTGGCGCTCGTATCCAAGAGGGTGTACTTTCACTTGATGGTTATGGTCATATTTTCTATCGTAATGCAATCTACTCTGGGGTAATTCCTCAAATCTCAGTTATCATGGGACCATGTGCTGGTGGGGCGGTATATTCTCCAGCAATTACAGACTTCATTCTAATGGTTGATAAAACATCTCAAATGTTTATTACAGGACCGAAAGTTATTGAAACAGTAACAGGTGAAAAAATCTCTGCTGAAGATTTAGGTGGTTCAAAAGTAAACAACGCTGTAAGTGGTAATGCACACTTCCGCGCACCATCTGAAGAAGAAGCTATTGATCAAATTAAAAAACTATTAAGCTACTTACCACAAAATAATAAAGAAAAAGCTCCTCGTCAAGCACGTCCAGAGGGTGATGACTATCGTCCGGAAATCGTGGATGCTGTACCGATCGAAACAACTCGTCCTTATGATGTACGTAAAGTAGTTGAGCAAATAGTGGACGAAGGCTCATTTATGGAAGTTCATGCAGAATTTGCGAAAAACGTAGTAGTTGGTTTTGCGCGAATTGCTGGTGAATCAGTTGGTCTTGTATGTAACCAACCTAAAGTATTAGCTGGTGGGTTAGACATTGACTCTTCAGACAAGGCTGCTCGTTTCATTCGTACTTGTGATGCTTACAATATACCAATTATCACATTTGAAGACGTTTCTGGTTTCTTCCCAGGCGTTAAACAAGAGCATGGCGGTATCATTCGTCACGGAGCAAAAATCCTTTATGCATATTCAGAAGCAACTGTACCAAAAATTACAGTGATTCTGCGTAAAGCATATGGTGGTGCGTACGTTGCCCTTAACTCTAAATCAATTGGGGCAGACTTAGTATTTGCTTGGCCTAACGCAGAAATTGCTGTTATGGGTGCAGCAGGTGCAGCTAACATTATCTTCGCGCGTGAAATTGCAAAATCAGAAGATCCAGAAGCAACACGTGCAGCGAAAATTGAAGAATATAAAGAAAAATTCGCAAACCCATACGTGGCAGCATCTCGTGGTATGGTAGACGATGTTATCGACCCACGTGATACACGTATTAAGCTAATTCAAGGGTTGGATATGTTATCGAACAAACATGAAACACGTCCAGAGAAAAAGCACGGAAACATTCCTCTATAAAAAATGTACAAGCCTAGTATCCATGAGGATTACTAGGCTTTCTTTTTGACTTGAACTAATTTTCGATTATAAAAGATCTATTAAAAATGACAGATAATTGAAACATATCCACGTTTCATCCGTACATATATGTAAGAGGAGTTGAGATAAATGGAATGGAAACAATTACAAAAAGAGCAAGAAATGATTTATGCACAATTAAGAACTGCTAGTAGGTTAAGTGAACAAAAGGATTTAATTGAAAGGCAAATCGAGCGTGCACAACAGGAAAATTACAAACATTCTAAAGCACTCAATCAAATTCGTTTGAAACTCGATAAGTTAGAAGGTTTTTCTTTTATGAATATGATTCGTACGTGGACAGGGCAACAAGATGAGCTACGTACTGAAAAAATTGATGAAGCAGCTATTCTTGAATTAAAAATAAATGAAGCAAAGAAGATGGAACTTGATTTGACAGATGATTTACGGCAAATAAACACTAAACTTACTCAAATAAATGAACAAGAGTTGCAAGAAGCTTTAAGCCAATTAAATGCTAAAAAGAAAGGCTACTTCCAAATACATGAACCTGAACAGGCAAAAAGGCTTGAACAATTAGCGCATGAAGAAATGTTAACGAAACAACTTATTATGGAGATAGAAGAAGCAGAAGAAGCTGGTGAAGCAGCACTTACTAAGCTTGGACAAGCTGCTGAGTCCTTGCATTCTGCAAGTGGTTATTCAGCGTGGGATACGTTTTTTGGTGGAGGTCTCATTGCTACACATTTAAAGCATGATGCACTTGATGAGTCCGAAAATTATCTTCATAATGCTCAAATTGCATTACAGCGCTTCCAAAACGAACTACTGGATGTGCAAGATATGTCAACGAAATCGTTAGCAGTTGAAACAGATGGATTTGTAAAATTTGCGGACTATTTCTTTGATGATATTTTTTCAGCTTGGTCTGTCCATTCTAAAATATCTACCGCAAGAGAGCAGGTTTCTCGTGTACAAGATGATGTACATAATACGATCTTGCGTCTACAGGATAAACATAATAAGGCGGATGACTATTTGCAGTCACTACATAAAGAAAAAGAAGCGATCTTTCAAAACGTAGATATAAAGTGATCTGTGAAAAGACTCTTCCTTTAAACTAGTAATAACATAAACGGCAGAAAAAAACGCTCAGTAATCTGAGCGTTTTTTGTGTGTAAAGTCCCCATTTGATTGACGAAGCTTATTAAGTATCACCGTAGTATTCTGCAAAATGTAAAAATCCAAATTTCCTCACAAGAAAGTTTCTTAATTCACCTTGAGTAGCCTTTTCTATTGGAGGATTTGTTAGACTGTATGCTTTGGCATTTAATTCTGCAAATTTATCTTTATCTACTTCATTATGCTCTTTATCTTCAATAATTCCTGAAGAAATTGCGGCTTTTGGATAACCCATTAAAAATATATGTGTCCTTAATGCCATACTTGGTGTTGAATGCAACAATATAATGACAACTAACAAAGAAACAATAATAATAACTTTTTTCTTCAAGTCACCGCTCCCAAAAAATTGACGTTAATAATCTATAAAATATTTTAACACAAATTTCCTGTTTTCCTTCGAAAAGGTAGTTCGCTTCAAAAAGCTAACTACCTTAGATAAATTTTATCTTTACTCTTGGTGATTTACGTTTCCGTAAAGCGGGGGTAATTTCCGTTCCGGCCCGGACGTTTTCCCAGGGGCGTCCGATGAGCCGCTTTTGCTGTCGCTTCGCTTTCGCACAGAAAACATTCGCTAGCGCTTCGCTTTATGTGGGAAACACCTAACATTATTATTGATTTAAAATCTTGCTTAAGAATGACTTTGTACGTTCTTCTTTTGGGTTCGTGAAAATAATATCTGGTGAGCCTTCTTCTACGACATAACCACCATCCATAATGACAACGCGATCTGCTACATCACGAGCAAATCCCATTTCATGTGTAACGACCACCATTGTCATTCCTTCACTTGCTAACTTTTTCATAACTTGAAGAACCTCATCAACAGTTTCTGGATCTAATGCTGATGTCGCTTCATCAAATAGAATAACTTTTGGTGACATTGCTAATGCGCGCGCAATGGCAACACGTTGTTTTTGTCCACCTGATAAACTCGCAGGATAGACATTTGCTTTTTCTTGCAAGCCAACTTTTTTTAGTAAATCGAGGGCGATTTTATTGGCATTTTCTTTTGACATACCTTTAAGAGAAATCGGAGCCATCGTAATATTTTGTAACACGGTTTTATGATGGAAAAGGTTGAAGGATTGGAAAACCATGCCGATTTCTTGACGCAATGTGTTTAGCTTGGCTTGGCTAATATCAATGAGCTTGCCATTGACTTCTTTTTTCCCGATGGCATTTCCATCAACAACAATCGAGCCACCTTCATATGTTTCTAAATAGTTTATGCAACGTAATAACGTACTTTTACCTGAACCTGAAGGACCTAAAATTACGACGGTTTCGCCCTTATCAACTGCTAAATCAATGCCCTTTAACACGTGGTTTTCGCCAAAGGATTTTATTAAGCTATTAATTTTAATCATCGTAAATCTCCTCCTACACTTGTTTTTTTCTCTAGGAAGAGTCCTATATATCCAATTAAGTTGTTAACAAGATAGTACATTACAGCCACCACAATTAATATCTCCATTGTGCGGTATGTGTCTGCAATTAATAAGTTTGATTGACGGAATAACTCTACTACCGTAATGCTGGATAGTAGGGAAGAGTTTTTAGTTAAGGAGATTAACTCATTCGTCATAGGTGCAAGCATACGTACAGCTGCTTGCGGTAAAATAATTTTTTGCATCGTTTGGAAGTGCGAAAAACCTAATGAACGACCAGCTTCCATTTGCCCCAATTCGATCGATTGAATTGCTCCACGAATGACTTGCGAAACGTATGAACCGCTGTACATACCTAAGCCGATAATCCCTACAACCCAAGCTATTGTTTCAATGCCGAACAGTAACGGTAAACCGTAGTAAAGTAAGAACAATTGCACAAGCAAAGGTGTACCGCGGAACCAAGATAAGTAAGCCGACGCTAAAAACTTGATGACCAAATTTTTAGACATTTGCCCGAATGCAATCAGAATGCCGATAATAATACTTAACACAAAACCTGCTAATGTATACAAAATTGTATATTGAAGACCTTTTAGTAAAAGAGATAGTGTCTCCCATTCAAATAAAAAAGAAAAATCTAGTTGGCCCATAGGTCTCTCCTACTTTCCTTGAATTATTCAAACCATTTCTTTGTAAGTTCGTCGTACGTACCGTTATCTTTTAACGTTTGTAATGCTTCGTTTACAGCCTCACGGAATGCTGTATTGTCCTTGCGAATACCGAAACCGTAGAACTCTTCTGTAAGTGTATTTTCTAACACTTTCATTTTGCCGTGTTCTTTAATGTAAACTTTAGCTGCGGGTAAGCCTGTAACAACTGCATCTACTTTGTTTGACTCTAACTCTAAAAACATTTCAGTATTTTTCTCTACTTTTACTAAGTGAATGTCTGGGTAGTTTTTTTCTAAAAATTCAGTAGATTTAGTGCCGATTTGTACAGCAACCTCTTTACCGATTAAATTATCAATGCTTTGAATTTCTTTGTTGTCTTCCTGCACCATAATTGATAGGCCACCAGGGAAGTAAGTATCAGAAAAATCAATTGTTTTTTTACGTTCATCTGTAATGTACATGGCAGAAGCAATCATATCGAACTTTTTCGCTTGTAAGCCTGGAATTAAACCTTTAAATTCTGTATCAATAAACTCTACTTTGTCTGCGCCCAATTCTTTAGCGATAGCTTCAACTAATTCAATATCATAGCCTTTGAATTCGCCACCTGATTTATATTCGAAGGGTTTAAATGTTGCATCCGTACCTACTTTTAATACTTTAGTTTCTTTAATGCTCTTTAATACTTTATCTTCTGTAGCGCCTCCAGAATCATTTCCTCCACATGCTGCTAGCACTAGCGTTAACGCTGCAATGATAAATACTAAACTTTTACGTAGTTTAAACATGTTAACTTCTCCTTTCTTTTAGTCGGAATCGGGTAAGTTACTCAGAAATAAAAAATCCTAATTCCTTATATAAGTTTTCATTGTTTGCTTTTCTATGTTTGAATTGTTCTAGATTATTTGATGTGATTTTGTCCAACAAAATATTTAATAAACAAAATGCAGCTGAAAGTGAATCGTACGTGTCTGTGTACGTAACAGGTGCAACAAGGTGCACATCGCAAATTTTTGATGTTCGTAAAGCATAGCTATCTGCAAAAGTAATATAAGAGATTTCATGATGCTTAATAAATTGTAATAAATCAACTACATCTTTTGAATAGCGCGGATAGGCAAATAACATGACCATTGTATTTTCTTTGTCAATGGTCAAAAGCCGTTCATACAGTTCCATATTCACATTTGTATGCAAGTAAACTTCAGCATGAATTTTTCTAAAATAAAAATAGAAATAATTAGCGATCGTTACGGCTGTTCTTGTGCCGAAAATATGAATCGTTCTTGCCGTATACAATTGTTGTGCTACGGCAGTTGTACTAGATTCTGAATAGTATTTACTTAAGTTTTTAAGGCTTTCATATTCGCGGTCGATGATACTTTGAGCTGCTTTATCGAATTGGCTATCTTGTTGTTCACTAAATACATTGGGTAATTCTTGCAAGTCTTTCAGTAACTCAGAAAAGGAGTTGTAGTTTAATAACTTAGCAAAACGAATAACAGCTGGTTGACTCACGCCTACATTTTTAGCAATTTTTGATGAAGTCATAAAAATTACCTCTTGTAAATGATTGTTGACATAACGAGCTATCTTAACATTATTGGCGGATGCTTGCGTGCTAAATTGAACCTCATTCAGCTGTTGATATAAATTAAGAATTCGTTCTACTTTGGATATCATGCTATGACCATCTCCTCCTTAAACGATTAATTTTGTATAGAAAAATTCATCTTTCATATGTCGTTGAATATTTTTATTCGACAATATATTTCAGAATATACCATAATGTTCTGTAATACGATAGTAATTTTCAGAAAATTTAGTTTTATTTTTCTTTTCGTTTAATAGTTTAATAACTCTAGAAAAAGTATGTTTATACTGTTTGAACGTATGATATGTAACGGTTTAATAGATTTCCTCTCAGTGTTAATTGGACCTCAAGTTAATCGTTTATTATAAAAAAATTCATTGATTTTGTTGTCGATTTAATGGGCTAATCGACATTAAATAATTGGATATAATTGGGATAAAACATAACAGATCCCATTTTAAAAGAACTAATTATAGCAATTATCAGGAGTTTTACCCGTCTATAATTTGTAAATTTTATTGAAAAGGATAATTGCAACCATCGATTTAAAAACAATGTAATCGTTTTATTTTCCCAAACGCAGCAGTATGCTAAAATATAGAAGATAACTATGACGTGGAAAAACACGTAAACTAAGGGAGTCCTACAACATGACAAGTCGTTTAGTAGAAGAGTTTTTTGAGCTCGTACAAATCGATTCAGAAACAAAACATGAAGAAGTGATTGCGCCGATTTTAATCGACAAATTAACAACGCTTGGTTTTACAGTAGAACAAGATGATGCACATACTCGTAACGGGCATGGAGCAGGTAATATACTTGCTACGCTAAAGGGTTCATTAGATATCGACCCAATTTATTTTACTTCTCATATGGATACAGTTGTCCCGGGGAAAGGTATTAAACCTTCTCTTCGTGAAGACGGCTATATCGTTTCAGATGGTACAACAATTTTAGGTGCTGATGACAAAGCTGGTATCGCCACATTATTTGAAATGGCTAAACGCTTAAAAGAGCAAAATATTGAACATGGTGATATTGAATTTATTATTACAGCTGGCGAGGAAAGTGGGCTTGTTGGTGCTAAAGAGTTAGATCCTTCTAAAATTAAAGCGAAATACGGCTTTGCTGTAGACAGTGATGGCAAAGTAGGAGGAATTGTAACAGCAGCTCCATTCCAAGCGAAAATTTCCGTTAAAATAATTGGGAAAACAGCACACGCTGGTGTTGCTCCAGAAAAAGGAATTTCAGCGATAACAGTTGCTTCCAAATGTATTGCACAAATGAAGCTAGGTCGATTAGATGAAGAAACAACAGCAAATATTGGTCGCTTTGAGGGTGGTCAGGCAACAAATATTGTGTGTGACGAAGTAACAATTCTTGCAGAGGCTCGTTCGATCGACAAAGCGAAGCTAGATGCCCAAACGAAGCATATGCAGGAGACGTTTGAGCAAGTTGCAGCTTCATTAGGTGCAAAAGCTGAAGTTGAAGTGAAGCTAATGTATCCTGGATTCCGTGTAACAGAATCAGATAAAGTTGTTCAAGTGGCAATGGCGGCTGTACACAACATCGATCGTACGCCAAAGCTTGGTATTTCAGGCGGAGGTTCCGATGCTAATGTTATTGCGGGCTTTGGCATCCCTACAGTAAATCTTTCTGTTGGGTACGAGGACATTCATACAACAAATGAAAAAATCCCAGTCGAAGAATTAGAAAAATTAGCGGATTTACTTGTTGAAATCGTCAAAGAGTCTGCGAAAAAATAACCACAAAAATCGAGGATGTGAACGAATGGAAAGTGTAAAGGCAGTAGTTTTTGCTTGTGGTACAGAGGAATATGCAGTGCCTGTGGAACAAGCGATTTCGATTGAAAAGTTAGAGCAAGTAACACCGATTCCTCACTTACCTAATTATCTTCTAGGCTTCACAAGAATTCGTGGCGAGCTAGTCCCTGTGCTTGATTTTGAGCGTATTCTATATAATCGTTCTTCTAATGCTGCAACAGCACGGATTATAGTGTTGAACACGGATGTTGTGAATTATGGATTACTTGTAACAGAAGCTCGTGAAATTCTTGATTTTGATGAGTCAGTATTAAAGCAGATGGGACTTGTCAATTATTCAAAAACACGCTACTTTACAGCTGTGGCTAATCTTGAAAATCGTATGATCACATACGTTGACCCGAAGATACTTGTGAATTCATTAGAAGGTATACGTGAAATAATAAATTATTTACACAAAATGCTTGAAAATGAAAAAGAAAACGTAGAGGCATAAGTTTTTGTAGGATTAAATAATTCAATACAACACTTCATGTTGATGTTTTAGACAGAATTACAAATATGTGATTCTGTCTTTCTTTTTAAGTGGCTTCCAAAAGGGAAACTGAATACTCTATGTCGAATATTAAGCTTATCACCAAAACGTGTCGTTGATTTCCATTCCGACAGGTCACTTTCCTTGGGACGTCCGATGAGCTGCATGACAAAGCATAATTATGCATATATCTTTTAATAATTCGTTTTTGAGGAGGTATTTATCATATGGATTCAAAGAAAACGGAAACACCTGAAGAAAAAAGAGAGCATTTAAAACAAAGTGAATTAAAAAACAATCCTACTGGTTCTTTAAACGATGGGATAAATAGGGGAACTAGCGGAAATTTAAATGGTATGGGTTGGAAAGAGACGGTCGTATTAGTTTTAGTGTTATTGATAGGCTACATTATATACAAATTGTTTTTCAGTTAAAGATATCGAAAGGAATCGATATCTAATTTTGCATTTCATCATTCTCAATTGCTACTTCATCATCTTGTTCACCTTCATTATTACTGCTACGTTTTTATACTAATATAGTACAAATAACCTGTGTTCTTATTATCTTATTAGAAAGTTATCAATAAAGTTATGCGTTTTACCTACAGACATATTCGTACTAACATCGTATTATGTTAGGTAAGAAAAATACTGTAAAAGGCAAACTTCACCGAAAGGGAAGGACGCAAAGCCATGAGTCTAAACACTATTGTAGTGCATGATTGTCAGGTTGCCAGGTTCTGTTCTATGAGCCTCGGTAAATAGAATGGAGATGTAATATATGGTAAGTCGTTCACTAAAAGCAATCATTGCTTTTATAGTAACAATTGTAAGTACGCTAGGATTAACAATGGGGAAGGTAGACGCAATGGCCATGCAAGATAAGGCTACTTGGTTATGGGATACGACAAAGATTGTCGAAGATGAATCAGGGGTACTCTCATTTTTAGAAAGCAAAGATATTAATAAATTATATTTACAAATTAATAGTGATATAGCAAGTAACTATTACAAAAGTTTTATTGATAAAGCAATGGCAAAAGGTATAAAAGTATATGCGTTGGATGGTTCTGCAAGCTGGGTTTCAAAGGAGGGCTATAAAATGCAGGATCAGCTGTTTGATTGGTTACGTACATATAATGAAAATGCAGCAGCAACAGAGCAATTTTCTGGAGTTCATCTCGACGTAGAGCCGTATTTAAATAGTGGTTGGAGCTCGAACCAAGTAAAAACGATTGAATCCTATCAAGTGCTTCTTACTAGAGCGAAAGGGGATACTGATCGATTACATTTGCCATTGGAAGTGGATATGCCATTTTGGTTTGACGAAATTACATACAAAAACCAATTTGGACAAGGGTTACTAGCTGATTGGGTGATTGACCAAGTGGAAAGTGTTTCGATAATGGCTTATCGAGATGCTGCTAAAGACATTATAAATATTGTTGAACATGAAATAAACTATGCAAAAAAAGTAAAAAAATCAATTATTATTAGTGTGGAAACAGGTGCCTCTGATGAAGGGAAAAATATTACCTTCTATGATGATGGAGAAGCCTATATGAATAAACAGTTAGCACAAGTCCATCGACATTATGCTAATAAAAAAGGTTATAATGGTTTTGCCATTCATCATGTTGATAGTTGGATGAATATGCAGCCATAAAAAAATCCTCTCCATCTATAAGTTGGAGAGGATTTTCTTTGGCCTTATGAAAGTCGGCCGCTATAGTCTTCAAATTTAAATTCACGAATGACTTTAATGCCTTCTTCATCGTTATAAGAAACGATTGATGGAAGATTTACACCATTAAACATATGATTTTTCACCATTGAGTAATGCGCCATATCTGTAAATACTAAACGATCGCCTGGTTGTAAAGGTTGTTCGAATGAATAATCACCAATTACATCACCAGCAAGACATGTAAGCCCGCCTAGGCGATATGTGTAAGCTAGTTCATTTGGTTGACCAGAACCGATGATCATTGGGCGGTACGGCATTTCTAGAACATCTGGCATATGGCAAGTTGCCGATGTATCTAAAATTGCTAGGTCCATACCGTTTTTCTGTACATCAAGAACCGTTGCTACTAAATAGCCTGTATTAAGTGCAACAGCTTCACCGGGCTCTAAATAGACGAGAAGGTTATACTTGTCTTGAATGTAATTAATGATATTCACAAGCTTTTCTACATCATAATCATCACGTGTAATATGGTGACCTCCACCAAAGTTTAACCATTTCATTTGATGTAAAACATCACCAAATTTTTCTTCGACAACTTGTATAATGCGCTCTAACGTATCTGAGTTTTGCTCACACATTGCATGGAAGTGTAAGCCGTCAATACCGTCAAGCTGTGACTTGTCGAAGTTGGCTAATGTTGTGCCAAGACGAGAATTCGTGTAGCAAGGATCGTAAAGTGCTGTTTCAATTTCAGAGTACTCAGGATTGATACGAATACCACATTCAATTGTTTTACCAGCAGACTTTACTTTGTCCTTAAATTGATTCCATTGGTTAAATGAATTAAACACAATATGATCAACATAGCCAAGAAGCTCGTCCATTTCATGTTCCACGTAAGCTGGTGCATAGACATGAACTTCTTTGCCCATTTTTTCATAGCCGAGTTGAGCTTCAAATAATGAGCTAGACGTAATTCCTGCTAAATATTCACCCACTAATGGGAATGTGGAATGCATTGAAAACCCTTTTAAGGCAAGTAAAACACGGCAACCTGTGCGATCTTGAATCGATTTTAAAAGTTCTAGATTTTTTGTTAATAATCGTTCATCCACTACGTAAGAAGGGGATGGAACTTTTGAGAAATCAATTGGCTTCATCGACTTAATTCCTTTACATCTAACTCAAGGTCAAGTAATTCTGGATTATGGCTTTCTTGCCATGGTAGACCCCATTTATTTAGTGCATCCATGAATGGATCTGGATTGAAATCTTCGACATTCCAAACGCCAGGTTTACGCCATTGACCGTTCATCACTAGCATTGCACCAATCATTGCTGGGACACCAGTTGTGTAGGAAATTGCCTGTGAACCAACCTCGTTATAGCATTCCTCGTGGTCACATACATTGTAGACATAATAAGTTTTTTCCTTACCATCTTTTAGACCGCGAATAATACAACCGATGTTAGTTTTTCCTTTTGTACGTGGTCCAAGTGATGCTGGATCAGGCAGTACAGCTTTTAGGAAGTGAATTGGTTGAATCATTTGTCCTTCAAATTCAATAGGCTCGATAGAAGTCATACCAACATTCTCTAATACTTTTAAATGTGTTAAGTATTTTTCAGAGAATGTCATCCAGAAACGGATTTGCTTTAAGCCTTTAATGTTTTTAGCAAGTGATTCTAGTTCTTCATGGTATAAAAGGTAAATATCTTTTGGTCCGATTTCTGGTAAGTTATAAACCTCTTTTTTCTCAAGTGGTGCAGTTTCAATCCACTCGCCTGCTTTCCAGTAACGACCATTCGCTGTAATTTCACGAATGTTGATTTCTGGGTTGAAGTTTGTAGCGAAATGGTAACCGTGATCACCGGCATTTGCATCCACAATATCTATGTAGTGGATTTCATCAAATTCATGTTTTTGTGCATGAGCTGTGAAAACGCCCGTTACACCTGGATCAAAACCGCTACCAAGTAAAGCAGTTAGACCAGCTTTTTCGAACTTCTCTTTATAAGCCCATTGCCATTTATATTCAAATTTTGCCGTTTCAGGTGGCTCGTAGTTTGCAGTATCCACATAGTGTACACCTGTCGCTAAGCAAGCATCCATAATCGTTAAGTCTTGATAAGGTAGTGCTACATTAATAACAACTTCTGGTCCGAAGGCTTTAATAAGCTCAATAACCTCTTCCGTATTGTCTGCGTCTACCTGTGCGGTATGAATCTTTGTTTTTCCGCCATCTAGTTTTTCTTTTAGAGCGTCACATTTTGAAACAGTTCTACTTGCGATACAAATTTCCTCAAATACGTCCGAATTTTGAACACACTTGTGTACCACAACACTGGCTACTCCGCCAGCTCCTATAATCAATGCTTTACCCAATTGTCTACCCCCAAATTCAAATTAGTATTGTCAAACAAGCTGATTATACAGAAAATTGAATTACTACTCAATCATTCTTTTTAAATTTTCTACAAAATTTTTTATTTTTCAACAATAATTCGGCGTATACAGAGGGGAATGCCACGAAAAAAGAAGCATTTCGTGAAAAGAAATTCCCTCAACTACTGATGTAGAAAAGGGGGAAATCGCTTTTTTGTTCAATGGCAGTGTTCGAAAAAATCTGGGATGACTTCAAAACTATAGTTTGAAACCACCCAAGTTATTTAGAAAAACGATTCGATATTTGTTGTTTTTCATCCCCCCATAAATAAAAAAAGATCAGAAGTAATGTGCTTAAAAATCCCATCACAAGGGCATATGTGCTGAGGGCCACATCTACTTGACTTTGCATAGCGTAAATGAAAATCGCTCCTAGTGTTAACAAATTTCCAATAATAAGCGATACAAAATGAATTCGTCTATTCATAGCACAAGCCCTCCTATATCTAATTTACTTGTTCTCAAAAAGTGAAAATACACTTCAATTATCTCACAATTCAGAACTTTATCCAATGTTTTTTTATCTGGGGATTATCGTAACAGATGTATGTGTTAGCGGAGGAAGGCACGAGTTAGCGGCGAAAAGCCACGAGTTAGCGGCGGAAAGGCATGAGTTAGCGGCGAAAAGCCACGAGTTAGCGGCGGAAAGGCATGAGTTAGCGGCGGAAGGCACGAGTTAGCGGAGGAAGGCACGAGTTAGCGGCGGAAAGACACGAGTTAGCGGCGGAAGGGCACATGTTAGCGGCGGAAAGGCACGAGTTAGCGGCGGAAAGACACGAGTTAGCGGCGGAAGGGCACATGTTAGCGGCGGAAAGGCATGAGTTAGCGGCGGAAGGGCACGAGTTAGCGGCGGAAAGGCACGAGTTAGCGGAGGAAGGCACGAGTTAGCGGCGGAAAGACACGAGTTAGCGGCGGAAGGGCACATGTTAGCGGCGGAAAGGCATGAGTTAGCGGCGGAAAAGCCTGAGTTAGCGGCGGAAGGCACATGTTAGCGGAGGAAAGCCATGAGTTAGCGGCGGAAAGCCCAGTTAGCTTCGAAAAGCCATGAGTTAGCGGCGGAAAAGCACGACCAAGCGGCAGAAACCTACGACCAAGCGGCAGAAACCTATGACCAAGCGGCGAAAAGTCTCCATCAAGCGGCAAAATGCACGATTAAGCGGCGAAACCCCGTGCCGAGCAACGCGAGTGAAGCGGCTCATCGGACGCCCTCGAGAAAACGCCCAATCGAAACGGAAATCAACACTCGCTATGTGATGAACCATATTGTTATCAGATTTTTAATGTGGTCATTCAGCTCTGAATTAAAAGAATTGTAGAAAAATTATTTCTATTTAGTTTGTTTTAGATTTAAAGATGGTAAAATACCTATAATACTTTTCTTTTGGTGAAGGTGAGGATTTTAATAGTGATTAAACAGTTTGATGAGCAAGTACAACAGATAAATGAATTATTTTTAAATGGTCATGTGAAAGAAAGCTATCAATTAGCCAAAGCACTGTTAGCTAATAGTGCGTTTACAGAACATGAATCTTTTCCAACAATTCAACAACACGTCGCATTGTTGGAAGCGAACGGTTATGCAAATATGCCTATTCCTTCTGCTGAAAAAGGGAAGCAAAGTGTTGAACGAACAGATGGCTCCTATCCAGAGCGTGATGTACTCGCTGCATATCTAGGAAGTGAGGATGATCAGCAATTCGGTAAAGTAGTAGATGAATTATTAGCTGGATCGGTCGAGGCGCAAGCGAATGCTTACTATACTATGGCTGAATATTTTGCTCTTGCTAAGGAGCATGATAAAGCACTTGTGCAATATGCGGAAGCGATAAAACTACAGCCAAATAAAGCTCTTTACTGGGGAGCATTCGCACAGTTTTTGAGTCGAAATGAAGGCAGTCCGTATTTGGCATTACGTCTTATTGAAGAGGCTATTCAGTTAGATGGCATGAACCCTCGCTGGTACTACATTCAAGGAAATATTTTTTTACAGCTAGTCGCAGCTACAAAAAATTTAAGCTATTTACCTGCTCTAGAAGAAGCATGGGAGGAGGCTAAAAAGCGTTGCTCTGCCAAGCAAGTAGCATTAAAAGTGGACATTGCGAAATCCAATGACGTGCTAGCGCAATGGAAAAAGCAAATGTTCTAAAAGAAAACATACTAACATTAGTAGTACAAACTAAGACAATGGTTTGTGCTACTTTTTTTATTGTAGAAAGTGAAGAAAGGTCGATCAGTTTTTGTGGACAAGTATGAGTCCATATTAAAAACCGACCAACTTCGCACCCTTATTTTAAATAATAAAAACTAAATGGATGAAGCCATCTCTATAGGAGTTCTTCCCTTTTTGCTCATAAACGTAGAAGTGAATAGACTGAATTTTCGCGAAAATAAAAATGATAATAAAGTTTCAGATAAATAGATTTAAAGCAGAAAAATATCATATAAATCAGCGGATTATCAAATCGTAGATGGTCATTATTTTATCTGAATAGAAAAATACTGATTTTTGCAGAAAAAATAAGTTTAAAGCAGAATATAATTTTGTTCGATTTCACTATTTGAAATATAATGCATTTCAAAGAGAAGAGAAGTTGTTATGATTCTAATAATAAATAAAAGGAGGTGCTGTAAATGGAAACAAAATTACTTAGACAAACATTTGGGAAATTTCCTACAGGTGTGACGGTGGTTACTTGGTTTGATAGCGCGGGTATTAATGGAATCACAGTGAACTCATTTACTTCCGTTTCGTTAGAGCCAGCTCTAGCACTAGTATCTATCGATAAAAAAGCAAATTCTTTATCTCAAATGAAAAACAAAGCTTTTACAATTAATATTTTAGCAGATCAACAGGAGTCCATTGCATGGCAATTTGCAGGACGGAAGCAAGAAGGACTTGAAATTACATGGATTAAAGACGGTATAGCTCCGAAAATTGAAGGTGTGTCTGCTTTTATCGAATGTAAACCATGGAAAGAAGTAGATGCAGGAGATCATGTGTTATTTATAGGAGAAATAATAAATTTTGGACGCACCGAAAGGGAAGCGCTTACATTCTTTGAAGGCAAGATGGGCTCGACAAAACAGCTAATACAACAATAAATATTTCGGAGAGGGGGATTTTCAGTTATGGGAATCAGAACAGGACAACAATATATAGATGCATTAAAGTCAAGAAAACCGGAAGTATGGCTAAATGGCAGTTTAATAGAGAGTGTTTACGATGAACCCTATTTTCATCAACCAATCCAAGAAATTGCAAAGTTATTTGATTTACAACATGATCCAAAATACCAAGAAGATTTAACGCATGTTTGTGAAGAAACAGGTGAACGTGTAGCAACTTCATTCCTATTTGCTAAATCTTATGAAGACATCATGAAACGTAGTAAAGCTTTTGAAGTTGTAGCTCGACAAACATATGGCTTGATGGGCAGAACACCAGATTTTTTAAATACAGTGGTGACTTCATTAGCACAAAATTCTTGGTTCTTAGCGAAATACAACCAAGATTGGGCTAAAAATATTGAAGCTTATTATCGCCATTTACGTGATAATGATGTGTTCTTAACTCATGCAATTGTGAACCCGCAAAATGATCGAAGTAAATCATCGCATCAGCAGTCAGATATGTTTACACATTTAGGTGCAGTAGAAGAACGTCCTGAGGGATTAGTCGTCCGCGGAGCAAAAATGCTAGCAACATTAGCAGCACTTACGGATGAAGTGATTGTCTATTCATTCCCTGGATTTGCACAAGGAGATGAGCGATATGCATTGGCTTTTGCCGTACCAATTGATGTGAAAGGATTAAAAATTATTTGTCGTGAACCAGTTCAAGATGGTACACGTTCAACATTCGATCATCCGCTGGCTTCTCGCTATGAGGAAATGGATGCTCTACTCATTTTTGAAGATGTATTAGTACCATGGGATCGTGTATTTTTATACAACAACGTTGAAGCTGCGAACTTGCTGTATCCAATGACAGGTATTGCAGAACAGCCAGCACATCAGTCAGGTGTTAGAGGATACATCAAACTTGCATTTGCTGTAGAGGTGGCTTGCAAGGTTGCTGATTCGATTGGTGTAGATCAATTTTTAAATGTGCAACGTGACCTCGGTGAATTAGTGCAATCTGTAGAAGTCATCCGTGCATTGCTTCGAACAGCAGAGCATGAATTTACAATTACAGAGCACGGTGAAGCTCGATTAAATCCAGATGCCTTAGAAACAATTCGCGGCATGATGCCTGAAATGTATCCGAGAGCAATTGAAGTAATGCAAACAATTGGTGCAGGCGGTTTACTTATGATGCCAACTGAAGCAGATTTCCTAAATCCAGAACTCCGTCCAAGCATCGATCGCCATTATGGTGGACGAGAAGGTGTAGATGCAGAACTAAGAATGAAAATCTTTAAGCTAGCTTGGGATCTATGTGGTGAAGGGTTTGGTATGAGAGCACTTCAATATGAACGCTATTATACAGGGGATCCTGTTAGGAAACGTGCTATTTACTACAATAAATTTAAGAAACAGTATTCTTTTGATTTAGTTGATTCAATTCTTGCTAAGAAAGAAGAAGTAAGAGAGAAACAAATAATTTAAATTGAACTTGGAGGTGAAGGATTTGATTTCATCAGTAAAAAAAATCACACGCATTATCGATTTATTTTCGGATGGCGAACCATCTTTGAGTAATAAAGAAATTGCAGATAAGTTAAATTTACCTCCGAGTTCAGTCCATCATTTCTTAAAAACAATGTGTAAAGAAAGTATCCTCTTGCAAGGCAGTGATAAGCGTTACCGATTGGGCTGGAAAATTCTTGAGTGGAGTAACAAAGTTATGTATTCCCAAGATATTAATTTTGAAGCAGGACCCATTATAAGTAATTTGATTGCGCGTTTTAAAGGTACTTCTCATATTGGGATGTTTGATAATGGGGAAGTTCGATTTGTCTACAAGGCCATGTCTCCACATGTGGATGTAGTACCAACGTTTGTCGGGATGACTCGTTATCCTGCTTATTCAACAAGCATCGGAAAAGTATTGTTAACGTATAATCCGGCATTTATGATACCGATGATGGAAAAAGGAATGTTTAAACAAACGACCAATACCATTACTTCTGTGGATGACTTGAAAAAGGAGCTTGAAGTGGTATATAAAAACGGCTATGCCATTAGCGATTTAGAAAATGAATCGAATACTTATGGAATTGCAGCACCTATTAAAACCTATAATGGACAGGTTGTGGCGGCTCTTAACTTAGTAGGTGAAAAAAGTTATATGAACGGTAAGGAGAAACATGCGATTGTTCGTGAAGTAATTCGTTCAGCAGAAATGATTTCGAGACAAATAGGCTATATGACAATTAATTATTAAATCTAAAAAACAGGAGGAATTCAAATATGTCAAATTCAACGCAAGTAAGCAAATTACAAGCTCGTTCTCAAAACCTTTTAAAAATCATTGAGGAGAACAAGAATTTACTAAAACCGCCAGTGAATAATAAAGTACTATGGGAAGACTCTGAGTTTTTAATTATGTTAATTGGTGGTCCAAATGCTCGTCGTGAATTCCATGTTGACCCATCAGATGAACTATTCTATCAAATTAAGGGTTCTTGTTTTGTAGAGGTTATTAATGATGAAGGTAAACGTGAAGTAATTGAAGTGAAGGAAGGCGAAATGTTCATGCTACCGGCAAACGTTCCTCATTCACCGCACCGTATAGCAGACACATATGGAATTGTCGTGGAGAGAAAGCGCAAAGAGGGCGAGTTAGAAGATTTAGTATGGCTATGCAGTGAATGTGACCATGAATTGCATCGTGTACGCATTCAAGTAACAAACATTGGTAAACAAATTGCAGAAGGTATTGATCACTTCAACTCTTCTAAAGAATTACGCCAATGTGATAATTGTGGACATGTAATGCCTGAGACGGTGAGTGAATGGCAATGCGAATAGATTTCCATACACATATTTATCCAAAAGATTTACCGAATTTTGCTATTAAGTATGAAAATGAAAAGTGGCCTGTCCTAGAGCAAAAATGTTCTTGTGGAGCGGATATTATGGTAAGTGGTAAAGTGTTTAGGGAAGTGACCGATCAAGTCTGGGATGCGAAAAAACGCATTGAGGATATGGATAATGAGGGTGTGGATATGCAGGTTATTTCACCTGTACCTGTAACATTTTCTTATTGGGCTCCTATTGAACAAGCAGTAGAGCTTGCACAATTCCAAAATGATTTTATTGCAGAGGTTGTTAAAGAACATCCAGATCGATTCATCGGCCTAGGAACTGTACCGTTGCAAGATGCAAAAGCGGCAATTGTTGAGTTAATACGGTGCAAGGAAATGGGGCTAGCTGGAATTGAGATCGGTACCAATATAAATAGAGAAAATTTAGACAGCGAGTATTTACTTCCATTTTTTGAAGCGGCAGAACAATATGAAATGCCACTATTTATTCACCCTTGGGAAACCTTAGCTCAAGATAGAACACCAAGACATAATTTTTTATATACAATCGGCATGCCAAGTGAGACAGCTTTAGCAGCAGCAAGCTTAGTGTGGAGTGGCGTAATGGAAAAGTGTCCGAATTTAAAGGTTTGTTTTGCACATGGTGGCGGATCATTCCCTTACATTCTTCCACGTCTAGATCAAGGTTGGGATGTTTGGCCAAATCTTAGACGTACAAAGTATCCTCCAAGCCACTATACGAAAAACTTTTACTTTGATTCATTAGTATATGAATCACAAAATCTACATTATTTAATTGAACGTTTTGGCCATGAGAAAATTATTATGGGATCAGACTATCCATTTTTACTGAGAGAAATTAACCCTGGGAAAATTATAGATGAGACCTTGGACTTGTCAGAAGAAGTACGTAAAGCAATTTTAGGCGAAAATGCTATGACATTTTTAAATGTAGAAAGGAGCAAGGTTTTAAATGGTAAATCAAGTGAAAACACCTGAAGAACGATTACAAGAACTTGGAATAGAGCTTGCTGAGCCTAGGGAAGCAGTTGGAAATTATGTTAGTTGCGTACGAACAGGTAATTTAATTTTTACATCGGGGCAAGGTGTCGATCAGTATCATGGCAAATTAGGTGAAGATTTAACAGTAGAGGATGGCTATGCAGCTTGTCGCCAATCAATGATTAACCTTTTATCTGTATTGAAATATGAATTAGGTGATTTATCGAAAGTGAAGCGTATTGTAAAAATTTTAGGGATGGTCAATTCTACACCTGATTTTATACAACAACCAAAAGTTATGAATGGTGCATCAGATTTACTAGTGGATGTTTTTGGAGAGCGAGGTAAGCATGCTCGTTCGGCAGTTGGAATGGCCCAACTCCCTAATAATACAGCAATTGAAATAGAAATGGTTGTTGAATTTTCAGAATAATCAAAAAAGTGACTTCAGGAAATAAGGTAAGAGACTCTTTTCCTTAAAGTCGCTTCATAATTGAGGGAGTGAGAAAAGTGATGCAACATGCAACGATTAAAACGAAAAGTATCAATTGCCGTAATTTCATAAACGGCGAATTCATTGAGACTACAGATGGGAAAGTATTTGAAAATATAAATCCTGCGACAGAAGAAGTCATTGGATGGGTAGCAGAAGCGACTAGAGAAGAGGTTGACGTAGCGGTACAGTCTGCAAAAGCTGCTTTGAAAGGAACATGGGGAAGATTCACTGTCAAAGAGCGTTCTCAACTTTTACGACGTATTGGCGACCTCATATTAGAAAATGTTGAAGAACTCGCTGCTTTAGAGGCAACCGATACAGGCAAGCCGTATCATTTAGCTTTAGAAATGGATATTAAACGTGCGGCACATAATTTCCACTTCTTTGCGGATTATGTTACTTCACTTGGGAATGAATCTTACAACCAAGACAATATGGCACTACATTATTCAGTGACACGACCAGTAGGTGTTGTGGCCATGATTAATCCTTGGAATCTACCATTACTACTTTTAACTTGGAAATTAGCCCCTTGTCTAGCGGCAGGTAGTACTGCTGTCATGAAACCGGCGGAGCTTACACCAATGACAGCTACTCGCTTGGTTGAATTGTGTCAAGAAGCGGGGGTACCAGACGGTGTTGTAAATTTAGTTCACGGTTTTGGTGGAAATTCAGCAGGTGCATTTCTATCGGAACACCCTGATGTAGATGCTATTACATTTACGGGGGAAACCAAAACAGGTACCACTATTATGAAGGCTGCCGCTCCTACATTGAAAAAAGTCTCATTTGAATTAGGCGGCAAAAATCCTAATATTATTTTTAAAGATTCGGACCTAGATGAAGTTCTTACGACAACGCTAAAATCGAGCTTTATGAACCAAGGGCAAGTGTGTCTCTGTGGTTCTCGTATATATGTAGAACGTGATATTTATGAAGAATTTGTTGAGAAATTTGTAGCGCGCACAAAAGAATTAAAGATAGGGGATCCATTTGATGCAACGACAGATATCGGCTCTGTTGTAGGGAAAGACCATTACGAAAAAGTAATGGGTTACATTCAAACTGCGAGAGAAGAAGGTGGCAATATTCTTACAGGCGGTGGTCGCCCAGCTAATATAGATAAAGGCTATTATATTGAGCCGACAATTATTACAGGATTAACGGATCAAGATCGTTGTGTACGCGAAGAAATTTTTGGCCCGGTTGTTACAGTATTGCCTTTTGATACAGAAGACGAAGTGATTGCACGTGCAAATGATACAAATTACGGCTTAGGCGCAACTATTTGGACAAATGATTTAAGACGTGCACATCGTGTTGCAGGTCAAATTGAGTCAGGAATCGTTTGGGTAAATACATGGTATTTAAGAGATCTTCGGACACCATTTGGTGGTATGAAGCACAGCGGAATCGGGCGTGAAGGTGGCGCACATAGCTTTGAATTCTACTGCGAGGTCTCAAACGTAACAATTAAATTATAACATGGGGTGATAGCATGGTAGTGAATCTAATTGAATGGTCTAACAAATTACTAGAAGCGGAAAGAACACGCATTGGAATTGCGCCAATTACTCAATCAATTAAAGATATTTCATTGAAAGATGCTTACTCCATTCAACTTGAAATCATTAATGAGAAGTTACTGAACGGCCATAAAATTACAGGTAAAAAAATTGGTTTGACATCATTAGCAATGCAACATCTATTAAACGTAGATGAACCGGATTATGGGCATCTTTTATCGAATATGGAAATTACAGAAGGAAAAACCGAACGAACTGGTTATTTAAAGCCAAAAGTGGAAGGTGAAATTGCGTTTGTATTCAAGTCTCCATTAAAAGGACCTAATGTGACTGTTGAGGAGGTACTAGAAGCAACAGATTATATTGTAGCTAGTCTTGAAATCGTGGATAGTCGCATTGCCAATTGGCAAATAAAATTGCTAGATACAATCGCAGATAATGCTTCCTCTGCAAAATATGTACTAGGTCAAGTGAAACGCGAGGTCTTCAATGTTGACTTACCAGCAATCGAAATGCAGCTTTATAAAAATGGAGAGTTTATGAATGAAGGTAAGGGAGAAGATGTTTTAGGTAATCCGGCAAGCTGTGTTGCATGGCTTGTGAACCGTCTAGCAGATTTCAACATTGGTATTGAAGCAGGAGAAGTTATATTATCCGGCGCTTTATCGGCAGCATTGGATGCTGAACAGGGTGATAAGTTTACAGCAGACTTTGGTGAACTATTAGGTACAGTCGAGCTAGAGTTTGTGTAAAGGGAGGCAAAGCTACCATGACAAAAATTAAAGTGGGCATTATTGGATCAGGAAATATTGGTACGGATTTAATGGTGAAAATTCAACGATCTCCGTACATAGAAATGTCAGTACTTATTGGTATTGATCCTGAATCAGATGGTTTAAGACTTGCACAAGAGGCGGGTTTTCAGACGATTTCCAATGGTATTGAAGGATTTCTAGAACAACCACATTTGGCTGATATTTTATTTGATGCAACATCAGCAAAAGCACATATTGCACATGTGGAAGCTTTACAAGGTTTAAACAAAAGATTAATAGATTTAACCCCAGCGGCTGTAGGTCCATTTGTTGTACCGACAGTGAATTTGACAGAGCATATTGAAAAGCCTGTTGTAAACATGATTACGTGTGGGGGTCAGGCGACGATACCAATCGTCAATGCTATTAGCCGTGTACAAAGCGTTGCTTACGCTGAAATCGTTGCAACGATTGCTTCAAAAAGTGCAGGTCCAGGAACACGAGCTAATATCGATGAATTTACAGAAACAACATCAAATGCAATCGAGCTGATTGGCGGAGCAAAAAAAGGTAAGGCAATTATTATTTTAAACCCAGCAGAGCCACCTTTACTCATGCGTGATACGGTATTATGTCTACTTGAAGATGAAGCTAATGCTGAAGAAATTATAGAATCCGTAAAAAATATGGTCGCAAATGTAAATGAATATGTACCAGGCTATCGTTTGAAGCTAGATCCAATTGTAGATGGAAAGAAAGTTACGGTATTTATTGAAGTAGAAGGATTGGGAGATTATTTACCGATCTACGCTGGAAATTTAGATATTATGACGGCTGCTGGGTTGAAAGTGGCTGAAGAAATTGCAAAAACAATGCACTTAAGGGAGGTGGAAGTGTATGAGTAAGATCTATTTAACAGAAGTTGCACTTCGTGATGGTAGTCATGTAGTTGCCCATCAATTTTCTTCTGAGCAAGTTCGTTATGTAACGAAGCAATTAAGTGATGCAGGTGTACCGTATATCGAAGTCACGCATGGAGATGGTTTAGGAGGCTCGTCACTTCAATATGGGTTTTCTAAAGAGCACGATATTCAGTTAATAAGAGCGGCAGTAGAAGTTGCTGGAGATTCTAAAATAACAGTTTTACTTATCCCTGGAATTGGCACGATACATCAATTGAAAGAGGCTTATGAAGCTGGTGCTCGAGTTGTTCGTGTCGCAACACATGTAACTGAGGCGGATGTATCAAAGCAACATATTGAAACAGCGAAAGCACTAGGTATGGAGGCATTTGGTTTTTTAATGATGTCACATTCTGCATCACCTGAAAAAGTATTAGAGCAGGCATTGTTAATGGAATCATATGGAGCTGATGCTGTGTATGTCACGGACTCAGCGGGAGCTATGCTACCTTCAGATGTACAGGATCGTATTCGTCTATTGCGTACTAATTTAAACATTGAGATTGGTTTTCATGCGCATAATAATTTGTCTCTAGCTGTTGCCAATACACTTGTAGCGATTCAAGAAGGTGCTACGCGTATCGATGGTAGTATCTGTTGTTTAGGTGCAGGTGCAGGCAATACACAAACCGAGGTATTGGTCGCTGTATTAAATCGCATGGGTATTGAAATAGGCATAGATTTATACAAAATGCTCGATTTGGCTGAATATGTTCGTGCCAATATTTTGCCACATCCTCAAGATATTACGACAGGTAGTTTAGTAATGGGCTATGCTGGCGTATATTCGAGCTTTTTACTTCACGCAAATATAGCCGCTGAAAAAGTGGGCGTCGATGCTAGAGATATTTTAGTAGAGTTAGGCAAATTAAATGTTGTAGGTGGACAAGAAGATACAATCATTGAAGTAGCACAGAAAATCGCACAACAGAAAGTGGGGAGCGTATAGTGTCTTTATTTGAATATGCAGAGCGAGTAGCGGAAGCACAAGCAACAACAGAGGCAATTGAAAAGATTACCGAATCAAAACCAAATCTTACAGTAGAAGAAGCATATGAAATTCAGAAAATTAGTATGGAAAAAACGATGACAGCTGACAATCGGTTTATCGGTTGGAAAATGGGCCTAACGAGCATTGCTAAACAGCAACAAGTGGAGGTGAATTCTCCAATTTATGGGCGTTTAACTTCAAAAATGAATCTTAGGGCAAATGAGATTACAGCTTCTGAATATATCCATCCACGTGTTGAAGCAGAGGTGGCCTTTGTTTTTAAAAAAGAGCTACAAGGTGCGGATTTAACACCTTTAGAGGTTTGGGATGCGATTGAAAATGTATTTCTAGCACTTGAAGTAATTGATAGCCGCTATAAGAACTTTTCATTTACATTACCTGATGTAATAGCTGATAATGCTTCTTCATCAAAAATATGGTTGAGTGCGCAAGCGTTTTCACCATATGCATGTGATTGGGCTTCTACAGAAGTTATTTTGAAACAAAATGGAGAAGAAAAATTACATGGTACAGGAGCAGCGGTGCTAGGTCATCCAATTTATTCAGTCATCGAATTATTAACGATGTTAGCAAAAGAAGGTAGGGGGATTTTACCTGGTCAACTAGTTTTAACAGGTGGCATAACTGATGCAATTCCAGTAAAAGCCGGTGATGAAGTAGAAGCAGACTATGGGACACTCGGCAAACTAACATTAGTTGTGAAGTAGCGAGGACTAAGTATGCCAATTGTTCAAATTCAGTTGTTAGAAGGACGGTCTGTGGAGCAAAAGAAAGAAATTATTCAGGGAGTAACAGCTGCCATTGTTCAAACGGCACAAGTTCCAAAGGATAGTGTACGCGTTATTTTAATAGAAGTATCACCCATTCATTGGGGAACAGGTGGAAAGACGAAGGCGGAGCAATAACAAATGCAACATAATAAATCAAAAATAGAGGGGATATTTTATTATGAAAAAACCGCTAAAGTTTACGCTAGTTAGTTGTTTACTAGCACTTTTATTTGTATTGGCAGCTTGTAGTAACTCGAACGCAACAAAGGAAACAGACAACAAATCAGCTGAATCAACAAATAGTTCGGGTAGAGATATTCCGGAGATGAAATTTAAGCTTGCACATATTACATCAACAGATCATATGTGGCATAAAGCAGCTGAAAAATTTAATGAAGAATTAAAGGCACGTTCAGATGGCAAGATGGAACTTGAAATTTACCCTGCGAGTCAATTAGGTACTGAAGCAGATATGGTACAACAAGTAGAAGCAGGCTCAATAGACTTTGCTTTTATTACAGCCGCGTATTTAAGTGCACGTACACCTGAGATGTCCGCGTGGTTCGCACCGTACACTTTTAAAAATTTACAAGAAGCATCTGATGCAAGTCATACGGATATTGCACGTGAAATTTTAGGGAAAATAGAAGGAACTGGCTTAAAAGGGTTAGATTACTTATTCGCTGGTCAACGTACGATGGTATTCAAATCAAAAGAAGTTAAAAAAGCTTCTGATTTAGAAGGTTTAAAAATGCGTGTAACACCAAGTCCGCCGCTTCAAATATTCTATAAAGAAGCGGGAGCTGCGCCAGAAGGTTTACCATTACCAGAAGTATATTCAGCTTTACAGACAGGCGTTATTGACGGAATGGATATGGACTTAGATGCGACAATCACAAATAAATACTCTGAAGTAGCCAAGTATGTAGCTGTTACAAACCACATGGTATGGCCATCAATTGTCGTCACAAATGAGAGGATGCTTGATGGATTATCTGAAGAGGCTCAAAAAATTATTAACGATTCCTTACAAGCAGCAATAGCTTATGCAGTAG
The DNA here is from genome assembly GCF_041262385.1 of Lysinibacillus sp. RC46. Classification (NCBI taxonomy): domain Bacteria; kingdom Bacillati; phylum Bacillota; class Bacilli; order Caryophanales; family Bacillaceae; genus Lysinibacillus; species Lysinibacillus sp. RC46. The sequence continues at coordinate 44,772 of NZ_JBGCCF010000027.1, forward strand.
AAACTCGCTCTGGACAAGAAGAAGAATTCAAAAAGGAACTTGCCAGTCAAGGAATGACTGTTTATGAGTTAGGTGCAGATGTATTTAAAGAGCAAATCGAAGCTTTCGATGCCGAGTACAGTGCGAAATCAGATTTGATTAAACAGTTTATCAAAGAATTCCGTAAGTAAATTAGGGGGAATGGCTAAATGGCGAAAATTAGTCAAGGCATTACTAAAATCGAAGAATTTCTGATGACCATTTTAATGGCTGCTCTAGCTGTCTTAATGATATTAGCTGTTATTTTTCGTTATTTTTTAAAAGATCCCATCCCTTGGGCTGGTGAAGTTTCGATTTTCTTATTAATATGGACTTCGTTTATCGGAGGAAGCTGGGGCCTGAAATATGGCACCCAGGCTTCTGTTACATTTTTATACGATGCTGTATCCGAGCGTAATAAGAGAATATTGAGGATTATTCAGGATTGCATCATGATTGCATTCTTATTTATATTAATCTATTACTCTTATAAATGGATGATGCACCCATCTATGTTGCTACAAAAATCTAGCTCATTGCAATTGCCAATGTGGATTCCATATAGTGCAGTATCTGTTGGATTAATTTTTGCAGCAATTCATCTTATTTCACATTTGATTGACACAATTATGAATAGAGAGGGAGAAAATACATGACATATATTGTACTCGTAATTTTCTTTCTTTTACTTATAATTGGTATTCCAATCTCGATGGTGCTTGGTATTACGACAGTTATTTATTTCATATTAAATGGTCAGATGACATTATTAAATTCTACACCATTACGTATGTATTCAGGTCTTGAAAATTTTGGACTATTAGCGATTCCGTTATTCATGTTAATGGGGGAAATTATGAATGAGGGAGGAATTACAACGAGGCTTGTTCAATTTGCTCGTGTACTTATCGGGCATTTTAGAGGAGGATTGGCCTATGTTACAGTTGTTGCTAATATGTTCTTAGCATCAATTTTAGGATCAGCTAATGCCCAAGCTGCGATGATGAGTAAAGTAATGGTACCGCAAATGGAAAAGGAGGGTTATAAACGTGAATTCGCAGCGTCTATAACGCTAGCATCTTCTATTATCGCACCTATTATTCCACCAAGTATGATTTTCATTATTTATGGTACGTTATCAAGTACATCGGTTGGTGCTTTATTTATGGCTGGAATTGTCCCAGGGATTATTTATGGACTTGTTTTTATTTTAGTTATTTCTTATATGGGCTATAAACAAAATTTCCCGAAAAGTGAACGTGCTTCGTGGACAGTTATTAGAAGCAATACATTACAAGTAGTTCCAGCACTATTAATACCAATTACAATTGTTGTAGGTATTTTAACGGGTGTATTTACAGCAACAGAATCTGCTGCTATTGCTTGTTTACTAGCAGTAATTGTAGGTTTATTTTTCTATAGAGAGTTAGATATTAAGAAGCTCCCTAAAATGCTGATCAATACGGTGACAAATACTGCAACGGTAACGTACTTAATTATTATGGCAAATATTTTTGGATGGATGATTGCATTTGAACGGATTCCACAATTGTTAGTAGAAAGTATGTTAAGTATTACAGAAAGTCCATGGGTATTCTTATTATTAGTGAATTTAGCATTGTTAATAGTCGGCATGCTACTAGATGGAATTGCAGCATTAATAATTCTAGTACCTGTAATGATGCCACTCGTAATAGCATTTAATATTGACCCGGTGCATTTTGGAGTCATCATTTGTATTAACTTAACGTTGGGCTTATTAACACCGCCAGTAGGTACAGGACTTTTCATAGTATCATCGATGGCGGATGTGAAATTCGAAACGCTAGTAAAGAATGTTTTTCCATTTATAGTTATTTCATTTGTCGTACTATTATTCCTGACATATATTCCGGACCTTGTATTATTCGTACCAAAATGGTTGGGGGTGTAGGGAGTATTTAGTTAAAAGTATTTAGGTATATTAATTTTTACAAGGTAATGGCAAAAGTGGTGGTTAAATTTAGCTAAAAAACAAATCTGAAAAGTTCTATTACTTTATTAGGTAGAAATAAATCTTTGCGAATGTGCTCATTAAGAGTAAAAGGTGGTTTTGATAAATTATGCAACAGATGAAATTTATCGCAATGTGGATCATCATTGCTCAATTTTTAACTGCCTTTGTTGGGAGAAGCATTAGCCCTTTAATGTTCTATATTAGTGCTGACTTATCACTGAATAAAGGGCAGTTAGGATTCCTTCCAACTGCCCTTTTTATTGGTCAATTTATAGCAACGTTGATAATTGGGTATTTAGCAGATCGATTAAGTACCCGTAAAATGATGGTTTGCTTGATGACTGTTGTTGGAACAGGCTTTTTAAGTTTTGCTTGGATAGACAATTATTCGTTGGCCTTACTATTTGTTGTACTAGCAGGGATGGGTTATGGAGGAATGCATCCTGTCACAAATCGTTTTCTTGTGAATACACTTCCGGTAAATAAAGTTTCATTACTAATGGGTGTAAAACAGATGTCTATCACACTAGGGTCAGCAGGCTCGAGTGTTGTGTTGATTCCGTTGGTAGCGTCCATCGGTTGGCGCTACACATTGTCGGTTGCAGCAGTATTATTATTATTGTTTAGCTTCATCATACCTTTTGTATTAAAGACAAAAGAAGATTCACAAAGTGAGATGGCTACTAAGATGCCTTTACGTCAGCAGTTACGCATTTTCTTTCACTCAAAATGGCTATTTTTTACGAATAGCTCTGCATTCATATTAATGGGTGTTCAAATTACATTTAACACGTACATTATATTATTTTTGTATGAAATAAAGGACTGGTCAATTTATAGTGCTGGAATATGCTTGGCTATCTCTGAAATAAGTGGGGCATGCGGGCGAGTGTTGTGGGGTATTATTAGTGATAAATTTTTTAATAGAAATCGATGGGGCGTATTGTTAATCATTACAATGCTGAGCACAATTGGGATAACCCTTATGTACTTTATACATTCCTCTAGTTTAATAGTTATATGTATAGCTATTGTAGGTTTTTCTCTTGCTGGCTTTAATGGTATATGGATGACGCTAGCTGTTGAAAGTGTGGAAAAATCTATGAGTGGTTTTGCAAGTGGATTTAGTATAATGGTTGCATCCATTGGTGTATTTTTAATTCCACCTATTTTCGGTTCACTTGTAGAATATTGGGGTTATTCGGGAGGTGGGATGTTTTTACTTAGTTTATTTGCTTGCTGTGCAATATTGATGGTAATTGCTCTGTTAACTGTAAAGAAAGTCAACATTCAAAACGGCTAACTGACCTGCATCGTCCTGTGACATTACCGAAATGACTGACAGCGTCCAGGGCGCAAATCAAACTCCGGATGTAATTATGCCAAAGCGAATTAAATGGCAATAAGAATAGATTTCCCAATAATATCATACAAATAGATTAACTAAGTATCAGTATATAAAAAATGAATATTTATTAGTGAAAATAACATTTTATGTATTTTTATGCTACAATACAATTATAAACGGACGTATGAAACTTATCTTATTGCATGAAAGAAGTGTTTAGTTGAGTCTATATGTAGCGTATGTATTGGTAGGACTTGCGATTGCCATGCCTGTTGGGGCTATTACAGTAGAAATGACAAAGCAAGGACTAAAAAATGGCTTTATGCATGGTTGGGCTGTCGGTCTTGGTGGTATGACAATTGATTTTGTATTAGTTTTTGCATTGTATATGGGATTAGCGTCCATTTTAGCAATGCCAATCATTCAAATTCCTATGTGGATTATAGGAGCGGGCTTTTTATTCCTTTTAGGGCTGGACTCTATAAAAAATGCTGATCATGATATTACGCTTGCAGGAGAGAAAGTGACAAAATCATTTTTTACTTCTTATCGTAATGGTTTACTAGTTGCAATCTCACCTGGAAATCTAGTATTCTGGGTAAATGTTTTCGGTGTTGTACTAGCTAAATCATATGGGCAAGGACAGTCAGCAAACTTTTTAGTGATTGCGGCAGGGGTTCTCAGTGGCATATTGCTGCATGATATTGGTTTGATGACCATTGTTTCAGTTACCCGTAAAGCAATGAGTCGTAAGTTCATTAAGTCGCTTACGATGGTTGCGGGCGTTTTATTAATAGGCTTTGCCGGATATTTTATTTATGAATTTATACAAGCCATTAAGATTTATATATAAAAAGTGCGATCCTTATATTATCTTAGGGTGACAACCTTCAAACGTATGTAAAGAAATGAGACTAGGACAGAACTCGTTTATTTTGAAAAATAACAAAAAGAGATAATAACTTTTCTGCTTCATCAAAGTGAATTTTCATCTAAAATCAAAGAAATGTTAGACCGATTATATCTAGGTCTAACATTTTTCTTTTTGTCTCAGCTCATTTTTTATGAGGAGTTAAATAAAAGTCACTCTAAAACAAGGAGTATGTGAAAATGAGTATAGCAACCTATATTGGTTTAAATTTTCCAGTAAAACTTAATGAGTATTATACGGAGGATGAAGTTGAAATTGATTATGTTTTCTCGGATGAAGAAGATCGTGATGTAGTTAAACAGAAGCATTTTACTACGCCTTATATTTATGAAGTTTATGAGAAAGGTAACCCTATTTGGCAAATGAATGAATATCAAAAGATTCATTCACCACATAACTATGAAAATTCCAAAAAGACTTTTCTCTATTTATGTCACTTACTAAAAGAGTTGCTCCCACAAGGTGATTATTGTGAAGTTTATATTTGTTGGTTGGGTGAAGAAGATGAAGAGCGTGAGGGTGAGTTGAAAATTGATTTAAATAATCCACAGATTGAAGCAATAGATATTTATGAAAAATACTTTATCCGAATAGAAAACTAAAAGTCCAACTCAAAATAAAAATAGTATGTATATAAAAAGAGGATAACCAGCCTCTATAATAGACTAATTATCCTCTATTCCTATACCCTTATATAATCAGAAGATCGCACTTTTTTATTTATCCCACATTAACGGGCAGTAATGAAGAAGACCGGTTTCACTATGCTGAAATCTCGGTATTTTCATGGATACAAGCTAAAATTTCTTCTGCTACTTGATGTGCTAAAGAAAGTTCAGAAGTGAAGCCTACACATGAACAATTCATTTCCCCTAAAATATAGCAATCTTCGCCAGCTTCGTTTGTATCAAGCATGAAATCGGCAGTCCATAGGAGCGGTAAATCATAATTGCCCAGTAAACTAGTTACGAGTGGTAGTTGTCTTAAAAAGTTTTGGACAAGCTCTTCCCAGTCTTCTGGTGCATCATAACGATAGTGCGCACCTGAAAATAGTGTTGCACTAAATGCGTCCTCGGAATCTGCCGGTTTTTTATGTACTACGTTAACTGGTTTATTTCGTAACATAAATAAGCGGATTTCGCCTTCAGTAATACGCGGAAGGAAGCGCATATCAACTAGCATGCCATTTGGACCAGTAATATATTGCTCACAGAACGTCATGAAATCGCTTAGTTTCCAATATTCCACATGATTATCCTTTGCTTCTGTACATTTAATCTCCGCATCAAGTGTTACTTCTGTAATTCCCTCAGCAAGGGGTTCAACCAGTTTTACTCGCCATATACCTTCTCCTGTCGATCCACGATTTTGCTTTAGGACGCGTTCAGTAATAGCAAGAGAAGTAGGGAACTGAGCTTTAAATGCTTCAATTGTATAATAAGCAAATGTATCATCAGGCACTAAATTCGTTGAGGACAGCTTTGATAATGCATCTTTAGAACCATAACCAATCATAGAATCAGGGTGTGGCATACCAATGACACCTGCATTACATAGTTCACGCAACATATCGAAGTACTCTTGTTCATGCTGTAAGTTTCCTGGATTAATACGTGATACATAGGCAATACCTTGCTCTTTGACGTAATTAAAAATTTCCTCTTTTTTTGTAACATCAAAGAAAATGACTTCTGCATCCTGTCCACGTTGTTTTAGCGCATTCACCATTGGCATTGTATCTTGTCGATAGCCGTCAGGGCCTTTATCTGTGCCACCACGAACCTCGAAAAAAATAACCTTTTTGTCCATAAAAATACCCCCTTGAATGATGATATTTTCAGTATAATAGACAGTTAAGGAAAAAAGATATATATAATATGTAAATTTTATGTGGAAATTCATAGTTTATAAATTTTACATAGGAATTTACGACTAATACTTTCGGAATTATCCTAGATTGGTTAAGCCTTCCTGACGATTCTTTTCTGAAAAACTGTAAGATATAATATCATGCAGAGAATTAGCATTGTCCCAATTAACTGAAAGCTCCCAAAGGCAATTTTAAGCCATAAAACACTTGTGATAACAGCTGTTAGAGGCTCTAGGCTACCAAGTAAACTAGTTTCTTTTGGCGATAAATAATGCAAACTTGCAATATAAAACCAAAATGCCAACATTGTCCCGAAAATTACGATAAACAGAAAGTAAGCGATTGTCGAAAATGCCCAGTTTGACAGATCAATTTGCCATGGCTGATGGAAAAGACTCATCACAATCCCGCCAATAAGCATTGACCAGCCTACAACTAACAATGAGTGAAACTGCTGTAAAAGTGAGAATGCATATAGCGTATAAAAAGCAGCCGAAAGACCAGATAATATCCCCCAAAATACGGCCATCGTTGGAACAGAAAGTGTAGACAACGAGCCATTTGTTAGTAATAAAAAAGTACCAATAAGTGTTAGCGTCACAGCTATTCCATCCTGCCTTGTCAATTGACTGTGCTTCGTGACTAAATAATAAGCCATAATAAAGAGTGGTGCTAAGTATTGCAATAATGTTGCTACAGCAGAGTTGCCTATAGCAATCGACATCATATACGTATATTGAACTGCCAGCATTCCAAGTAAACTAAATAAAATTTGTCTAAAAGCATTGTGCTTTGTTCGCCACATCACAAAAATAGACTCTTTACGATGTGTAATTTTATAAGCTGTGATGAGTAATAAGCCAGATAAAAGAAGACGACTGGAAACAAGCCAGCCAACTTCTATATTTTCCTGCTGAAATAGCTTTTGTGCGACGGTTCCACCAATACCCCAAAAACTTGCCCCTAGAATGACAAGAATAAAACCAAGCGTACGATTTTTCTGTGCAGATTGATTCATCTTAAAACATCTCCTAAACTATCAATATAAAGCAATTATAATGAATAGTAATCTAAAGAAATATCGATTTAATGGATTAAAAATATCAATATATTGAGGTGAACGAAGTAGTGACGTTAAAACATATTAAAATTGCGAAGGATTTACAAGAGCTAACGTTACATGGGACGAAGGAATTTCCAGTTGCCTTATATGAGACGGTTTTGCGATTAGATAATCTAGATTTTTTACCGTTACATTGGCATAAGGAAATTCAATTTGTTTATGTAAAAAGCGGTCTTGTGGAATACCGAGTAGGAGCAGATGTCTTTGTACTTGAGGAGGGGGAGGGACTATTTGTTAATGCATCAGGTTTACATGAAGCAAAGCCGTTTCAAGTAGAGATGGCTACAATTTTCTGTATTAACGTGGATCCCTTGCTATTAGGTGGACACAAGAACAGTATTTTTGCTACTAAATATGTACTGCCGTATATAACGAGTAATAGACTACCCTATGTAAAGCTATCAGGCCAATTGGCGCAAAAAGTAGAAATTGTGGCGAAATTACTGCAAGAGCAAGCCGTATTTTATGAGCTAAAGGTATGGAGAGAGTTATTAGCCATTTGGGAAACTATTTTGTCACAATCAATGCTAACAGAAGAAATACTTGATCCAGCAATTATTGTCCAGCATGAACGAGCAAAGGATATGCTTGATTATATACATGCTCATTATCAGGAGAAAATTTCTTTAGAAAATTTAGCTACACATGTTTTTTTAAGCCGTGCAGAATGTAGCCGTTTTTTCAAAAAAATGGTCGGCATGACACCATTCACATATTTACTACACTATCGTCTTCGTAAAAGTATGGAGCTATTACGTGATAGTGAGCAATCGATCACCACAATTGCTACAACAACAGGCTTTAGTACAGTAAGTTACTATATTGATAAATTTAAGAAATATACAGGATACTCCCCACATGTTTATCGTAAACAATTTTTTAATAAAGGATAGCAGAGTATAATCGCGCGAGGCAAGAGGGTATCCGTGGAAGAGAAGCGAATACCCGCGAATGAGAAGTGGATTTTCGAGCTTACAATGAATCGCTTCAACTTAATCATTAAATATGAAAAATTCCTGAAAGTTATTGGAAGTAGACCACACTGTTTATTTTTGAAGCATTAGCAAAAGTTGTGGATGACATTTGTTAAAACATAACCTTGCAAAAGTTGATTGGAGTGGAGACTGGGCGACTCCTTTGGGATCAGCAATAGAGGAACGAAGGCAAAAACCATCACATCCAGTGATGACGCCTTCGTGACCAACATCGTGCTGCTGACGCTTCGTTAGCACTACGCTTTCGCGCAAAAAACATCTGTTGGCCCAAGCGGCTCATCGGACGCCCCCAGGAAGCTTTGCTCTGTGCGAAAGCGAAGCGTCAGCAACAATTGTTTTATCTGCGTGAAAGCGAAGCGTCAGCGGCAATTGTTTTATCTGTGCGAAAGCGTAGCGACAGCAACAACAAAGCGCCCAGTCGGAACGGAAATCAACCACACGTTGTGGTAATGATCTTTATTATTGCTTATTTGACAATAATAACCACATACAATAAAGTAAAGTTAATAATAAAGATACCTTTACTATTAACTTTACTTAAAGGATGGATTTGGTGATGACAAAGGATGAAGAACTTATATATAAGCTTGTGGAGGAAATAAATGAAGCTATTTATTCGATGGATAGCCATTTCATAAAATTACATCATAATTTAATTAGTGATGAGTTATCCCCTAAGCAAATAATTCTTTTAGATTTTATTAAAAAAAATAGTCAAGTGACGATTGGACAGATTGCAAGTTATATGAATATAACGTCTAGTGCTGTCGGACAGCTAGTTAGTAAACTTGAAGAGCAGCAATACGTAACTCGGAGCATTAATCCAGAAAACCGACGTGAAATATTTGTAAATCTAGATACTTCAGGCATTACATATTTTGAAAGAGAAGAAGAAATAAAACGATTTATTATTTCAAGATATTATTCGAAGCTTGAGTTAAGTGAGGTCGTGCAATTAAAAGAGATTGTGCAAAAGCTCAATCAAATTGTATTAAAGGAAGGAATTATACATGAAATAAATGATAAGGGAGAGATTTAACATGGTTGCATTAAAGAAAAAGCAAAATATATGGCTAGCTTTTTTGTTACTCGTACTTGCTAGCAACTACACGCTTTATAACACAGGTTTTGGTATATCGATTTTACCAATTGAAACAAATGGAGTTGTTATTGGCTCATTAATTGATTTTGTTCTTGTAATGCCTGTTTTATTTCTATTGTATAAAGGAAAGTTTTCTTTAAAACAAGCGGTTATTTTAGCAGCAGCAGGTTGTATTGCAGCTCGTTTCATTATTCCAGTAGAACATTTGAAGCCGTTTGTTGCAGTAACTTGGGCTGGTTTTGCGATTGAAGGTACGCTTATCTTATTCGAAATTTTACTAGTTGCAACGCTTGTTCGTTACATGCCGAGAATTCTAGCGGATGTACGATCAACTACTTTACCAGATTTGTTCTCATTTCCAAAAGCAGTTGAAAAACATGCATCAAAGCATCCTATTATCCAAATGTTTTGCGCAGATTTTTTAGTATTTTACTATGCTTTTGCAAGCTGGAAGAGAAAAGAACGTTCTGGTTTAACTTTGCATAAAAACTCGAGCTATATTGCATTTATCATTATGCTAATCCATGGGATAGCCATTGAAACAATAGGGATTCATTGGTGGCTCCATGAAAAATCAATAGTTCTTTCTATTTTATTACTTATTTTAAATGTATACACTGTTCTATTTTTTATAGCGGATATGCAGGCCATTCGTTTAAACCCTGTCCATGTAACATCTGATAAATTGTATTTGTCTTTAGGATTGATGAAACGAGCAGAAGTTCGCTTTGAGCAGATTGAAGAACTTATTGAGGATAAGGAACAATTGGAAAGAAAATTATCCAAGGATACAATTGATTTTATAGCACGTGATTTTGAAGCGGCATATCCACAGTTTATTTTAAAAATGAAGGAGCCTGTGGAAGTGACTTTCATGTTTGGGCTGAAAAAACGTTATAACAATGTAGCCATTAAAGCCGACCAAGCTCAAGAATTTAGAAAAATGCTTATTCAAGGAATGGAAGATAATAAATAATAAACAACAGGTGCTAGCAAACAAAGCTGGCACCTGTTTAAATAGGGGATGATATTTGTTTAAACACATACCATTTATATAAAAGTCGGAACGGAAATCAACCTCACGTTATGGGCCTTATTTACAGGACTAAAATAATAATTAAAATAATAAGGACACACAATAGTGGGAGATCTACAAATCCCTTTAGCAATCGATTGCTAGCTGCCTGAATTTGTTCATTGGTTACTTGAAAGATTGACCAAATTTTATGCTCAAAAGTTTGCTGGATCACGGATTGCATCATTGAACGTAAAGTAAAATAAAGAATTCCAAGTACGATAATTTTCGCCCACGACGGAACAATAATAGTTAGACCGATACCCATTGATAAAAAACGCAGATAGCCGAAGAGATACTGTTTTTGGCGTAGCATCGTTTTACATACTAATTCCTCTATAAAATAATCAGAACGTCGAAACATACGCTTTGAATTTTTCCATAATAGGCGAGGCTTTTTTAATTTCGGTACTAACTGACTTCGAAGTTCAGGAGCAATCTCGAATAAAAGACTTTGCCATTTATAAAAAGCTGCTTGATCGAACTCCACTTGCTGATCAAAATGTTTAGTGCTATAAACAAAATGTCTATTATAATAGCTTGTGCAACAAACAAGAAGAATTACATAAATAAGTGCAGACAAAAGAGCTGGGACATATAAAAAGAAAACTGTACCGAGAATGCACATGAAAATTTTACTTACTTGCTGCTGCCATTTACGAAGCTTTAATTGTAAAAGTATGTTTGTAAAATTAGTTGTAAAAAGTAGTAGAAGTAAAATAAGTAATTCTAATATCGTTACATGATGAACGATTATAAAAATGGGCGCTAATAGAGCAAGGGCAGATCCAAGTAAAATTAGGTGCTTACTTAACGACCAATAAAGACCAGCTTGTTTTAACCGTACCATTTGTTTTCGGTTTTGGATTAAAAAAAGACGATCGGCTCGTTGTAAATAAGTACGAATCGTTTCAATTCGTGTAATAAGAAATAACAGTACAATTAAGAACACTAGCGGAATATGTATGACCCATGATGTACTTATATTTAAGATAAAGTCTTTATAAAGGAAAAAGCCTATGACTAGGGCTGGCACAACAACATATAAGGCGACTGTCCAATCAATGATGCTTGCCAGTAGTTTATAATTGTTGGAGCGCTCTAATTTTCTTCGTTGCTGCAATAAACTAGTCATGGTGATTTTCCTCAAGCAAGGTGTCGAAAATATCAAGAAGAGATGCTTTGTCATGGTTCACCGCTAAGCGTAACGATTCGAGTGTACCTTGCTGTAAAATTCGGCCATCATCAATCAAGATGAAACGATCACATATTTTTTCTGCTGTATCAAGTGCATGTGTACTCATTAAAATGGCGGCACCTTGCGCTTTTAATTCTTCTAATATCGTTAAGAGCTTACGCATTGCCTGTGGATCTAGCCCCATAAATGGTTCATCTAAAATATAAGTAGAATGCTTGTCGAGAAATGCTAAAATAAGCATCACTTTTTGCTGCATACCTTTGGAAAATGTTGTTGGATAATCGTGTAGTTTATGGTCCAAATGAAAAATTTTCAGTAATTCATTCGCACGATTTGTTAAAGAATTTTCTTTACCAGCTACACGCATGTAAAAATCGATATGCTCCCACAATGTGAAATACTCATACAAAATTGGTCTTTCGGGTACATAGCCATAAGTTCCTATTGTCACTTGACCATCGACTATTGGTAATACACCCATCATTGCTTGTAAAGTTGTACTTTTGCCTGCCCCATTAGAACCGATTAATCCAACGAGCTCACCACTATTTACTTGAAATTGAATGTTTGAAATAATAGCTTCATTTTCTATATAGCCACCTTTATGTATGTTAATATCTATTGTCATTCACTTCCTCTCTTTATTAATTTACGAATTAAAGTGGGAAATGTTTCAAGTTTTGAGGCTTTTATCGTTTAGAAGATGAGTTTACTGATAGAGGAATGAGGGAATTTAATAATGTTCAAAGGATCGTCTTTGCAATTGCCACCTACTTAATCTAGGTGGGCAATTGCATTTAATATATCTTCACACACCGCATCCCAAAATTGTTCCTGTACAGCATCACAATACACATATAGCTCTTTATTTTGGACATGCTCATATAGCTCAGAAATCATTTCTTTCTGAAAATGGAGTCGATGATTTAATGCTTCACGTTCTTCCTCAATACAAAACGATTTATAAATATCTGCGAGACGTTCAAGTTTTGCTAATTTTTGTTTCGTTTCCTCGTATTGTGTTTTGTGAAATCGCCCTACTGCGGTAGTCATAGAGATCTTTGCCCGATGCTCGGTATTTAACGTTCGCAATTCTTCCTGACGAATAGCCACACGATACCAAAATTCATATCGAATAGGTAAGTCTTTTAGCTCGTAGGTGAGCAAGGATTTTAAAATAAAACTAACATGCTCATAAGAATCTGTAGTCTTTTCTGATTCTTTAAAAATACCAAACATACAGCCACCCCTTTAAGTTTAATACTACGAATGAAGAGTAAAACCCTTTAATTTACCTAAATATTCAGAGAAGTAATGAAACAATAAAATTCTCTGGATATTAATAGAAATCTAGCTGAAATACAAGTTTAAAAGGATTAGTGAGTTTATAAAAAAATCTTGTTACATTTACTTATGTAACAAGACTTTAAAAGTTGCATTATAAAATTAAATTGAGTTTATGTTTTGAGGTTTAGTTTTTTTTATTATTCCTATTAATAACAAAATCCATAGTAAACTATTTCCAACAGAATGGGTTACAAAAGAGGCCCATGTTGAATTAGTAAACTGGGCGATCCACGGAGCAATAAGCATACTAGGAAGCATATTGATAAAATGCCACTTCAAACAAGCATGAATAACCCATGCCCAAAGTAATCCATTTACTACCCAAGCCCAATTCCCGAAAATCTCTTGCTGAATAGGAAGGAAAAAACCTCTCCACATTAGTTCCTCACATAGCATAGCCAAAAGGTGTAATGGAATAAATATGGCTATCATTTTCCAATTTCTATAAAGCGTAACACCGAAAAATTCTGATGGAGGTAATTCCATTTTTTTTAACGGATTAAATGGGGCAGGAAGATAACTTGGTGGGGCAAATATTGGAAATCTCGCAAAAAACTTTCCTAAAGGTTCGAGAAGTTGGTCAAAGACTATTGTAAAAATAATTGCTCCCACAACCCAGTACCAATCGTTTTCTGTTAAAGGATTGAAACGAAACCTTTCCAAAATATTTTGCCATGTCCATGTATTTCCCTCTAAATGATAAAGTAGTAGCGATACTGGAAATAAACTCATTACAGGAAACCAAAGGAAGAACCAAAAAGCATAAATTAATGGTACACCCTTTTTAACTAAAAGAGGTGTCCCATAGTAAACACCATAGTATACTAACGAACCTGTTATGCCGAAAATGAGTAACTGCACCAGATAGGACATTAGAAGACCCCTTCCGCATAATGGATATATTTACAAATATATAAACATAAATTATTATATTTTTCTATATATTTTTTGTCATAGTTACATCTAGTCTGCACTAAAGTTTCATAGGGCTCTACGTTAGAATAGCCTTCTAATTAATATAAATGGACAAAGATGATTATTAGCATACCTATGAAAATATACATTAACCAGCACTAGATTTTGCCACATGGTAAGAATCTAGTGTTTTTTATTGATGAAAAAATTCTTGAGTTATCACAAAATACCCTATTTTTTGCAAAGAAAAGGGCCGTTTTTGAAGAAATATGGAAATAGCATTTACAAAATAAAATTAAATGTGTTAACTTAAAAACTGTAAGTAGTTAACTTAAAAGAGGGGGAGGTTAACGATGCAACATTTTTGGGTTGTTGGGACGGATACAGATGTCGGTAAAACGGTTATCACTACATTACTGATGCGTCAATTACAAAAGCATGATTTACAAGTCACGCCTTATAAGCCCGTGCAAACTGGCGAAATTAATGACAATGGGCATTGCTATTACTACGATACAGCAATGTATGAAAAGTATTCATTACAAAGTCTAAAGCAAGAAAATTTAAATGGCTATTCGTTTAAGGAAGCCGCATCACCACATTTTGCTGCACAACTGGAGGGTCAGCAAATAAATGTGGAGTATTTATTACGGCAAATGCAGTTGTTACAGCAAACATACGATGTCGTGATTTGTGAAGGAGCAGGGGGGCTGTTTGTCCCGTTAGATACATATGGAGAAAATACGCTTCTTGATGTCATCGTTCAAAGTAAACTTCCAGTTGTTCTTGTCACACGAACAACACTAGGAACGATTAACCATACATTGCTTACACTTGAGGCATTACATGCTCGTAATGTTGAGGTTCTTGGCATTGTATTTAATGGAGACACAGGTAGTCAGATGGAACAAGATAATGTGAATACGATTCTACAGCATCATGATTTACCATATGCGATGATCCCAAAGCTTGGGGATATTTCACAGATTGTTGACTACTCTATTTCACAAACTTCTTTGTTTGAAAGGTTGATCAAATATGAAACAAGCATTAACTGAATTGCAGACGAGAGATTTACAGCATGTTTGGCATCCATGCTCACAAATGAAGGACTATGAGCAATTTCCGCCAATTGTTATTAAAAAAGGACAAGGTGTATGGCTTTATGATGAAAATGATAATCGCTATTTAGACGCCGTATCTTCCTGGTGGGTCAATTTATTCGGACATGCGAATCCGCGTATAAGTCAAGCATTAAGCGATCAAGCGTTTACATTAGAGCATACAATCTTTGCGAATTTTTCACATGAACCTGCCATTAAAGTGGCAGAAAAATTAGTGGCCTTAACGCCAGATGGTTTAAACAAAGTATTTTTTGCAGATAACGGTTCTTCAGCAATAGAAGTCGCATTAAAAATGAGTTTTCAATATCATATGCAGACGGGAAAAACGACGAAAAAGCGATTTTTAGCTTTAACGGATGCTTATCACGGTGAAACACTTGGTGCCTTATCTGTTGGCGGAGTAGGGCTGTATAACGAAGTGTATCAACCACTTTTATTGGATACAGTTCGTGCACAAGGACCGGATTGCTTCAGATGTCCTTTCCAAGAGAATCCTGGAAGCTGTCAAGCCCAATGTATACAGTTTGTTGAAGAGGAGCTTAGTCAGCACCATGAAGAAATTACAGCTATTATTATTGAGCCACTCATTCAAGCAGCTGCAGGCATGAAAATGTATCCTCCACTATATTTGAAGCGATTACGAGAGCTTTGTACAAAATACGATGTTCATTTTATTGCAGATGAAATTGCAGTTGGGTTTGGACGAACAGGTACATTATTTGCCTGCGAGCAAGCGGGTATTGCTCCAGATTTTATGTGCTTATCAAAAGGTTTAACGGGTGGTTACTTGCCACTATCCGCAGTTTTAACGACTGATGATGTATACAACGCTTTTTATGATGATTACGGTACAATGAAAGCGTTTTTACACTCCCATAGCTATTCCGGTAATACACTTGCTTGTCGCGTAGCCCTAGAAGTTTTGACAATGTTTGAAGAGGACCGTGTGATCGATATGATACAAAACAAGGGTGAACGTATGCGAAAACTAGCTATGAATGCATTTGGAGAGTTGCCGTTTGTTGGTGAATATCGACAAGTAGGACTAGTTGGTGCAATAGAATTAGTCGCCAATCGTGAAACAAAGGAGCCGCTACCGAGTGAGGAACGAATCGGTTATCAAATCTATAAACGTGCCTTAGCAAAGGGATTACTGATTCGTCCTCTTGGCAATATATTATATTTCATGCCTCCATACATCATATCTGATGATGAAATGAGTTTTATGATTGATACAACGAAAGAGACGATCATGCAATTTTTTGAGGAGCGGGAGGGAGTAAGTTGTTCAAACGACAATCAACACTGTCACTTGTGATGATTGCGATGTTTGCCGCTTTAACAGCAATCGGTGCATTTATTAAAATACCGCTACCAGTAGTGCCTTTTACATTACAAATAGTTTTTGTATTTTTAGCAGGCAGTTTGCTCGGCAGTCGCAATGGATTGCAAAGCCAGCTCGTCTACATGGGGGTTGGTTTAGTTGGTTTGCCAGTATTTACGCAAGGTGGAGGTATCACCTATGTATTGCAACCAACATTTGGCTTCCTAATCGGTTTTGCACTGGCCGCCTTGGTAATTGGTTTCATGATTGAAAGAGTGGATACGCCAACGAAAAAACATTTTATCGGTGCAAATATTGTCGGGCTTTTTATTATTTATGCAGTGGCAGTCCCATATTTATATGTGTCTTTGAATTTTTGGTTACATATGAAAACGAGCTGGTCACATATTTTCGTAGTTGGCTTTTTAAACAGCATTGTTGCAGATTTTTGTTTAGCAATCGCTTCTGCATTTTTGGCCGAGCGACTTTACAAAGTATTTAATTCAGCAAGGACAATAACTTCTTTCAACGGCAATCTCCCACCTCTATAGATGTGAGAGGAATGCAGATTTAAGTTATTTTCAGCAGATATCAAACATCAGCTGATATAGCCTAAGGAAGATTTTACGCAATTATGCCGAGGCATAATTGATAAATTATACAAGTAGAGAGGGAGAATGTGTAAATGAATTGGTTACAGTTAGCAGATGAAGTTATTGCAGAGAAAATCATTAGCAATGAGGAGGCTCTTGCCATTTTAAATAGTGATGATGATGAGCTTTTAAAAGTAATGGACGGTGCCTTTGCTATTCGTAAGCATTACTATGGGAAAAAAGTAAAATTAAATATGATTATGAATGCTAAAAGCGGTTATTGCCCAGAGGATTGTGGCTATTGTTCACAGTCATCTAAATCAACAGCACCGATTGAAAAATATCCATTCATTACGAAAGAGGAAATTTTAGCAGGGGCAAAACGAGCATTTGACAATAAAATTGGCACTTATTGCATCGTGGCAAGTGGTCGTGGGCCAACTCGAAAGGATGTCAATGTTGTAAGTGAAGCTGTTACAGAAATTAAAGAGAAGTATGGCTTAAAAGTATGTGCCTGTCTTGGCTTATTAAAAGAAGAACAGGCACAGCAATTAAAAGAGGCAGGGGTGGATCGTTACAATCATAACTTAAATACATCTGAACGACATCACTCCTATATTACTACGTCCCATACGTATGAAGATCGTGTTAATACGGTTGAAATTGCGAAAAAGCATGGAATATCACCTTGCTCGGGTGCCATTATTGGTATGAAAGAAACAAAAGAGGATGTCGTGAATATTGCGCGTGCACTTCATCAATTAGACGCGGATTCCATTCCGGTAAACTTCTTAAATGCGATTGATGGTACGAAACTAGAAGGGACGAAGGAATTAAATCCACGCTATTGTTTAAAGGTTTTAGCGTTGTTCCGTTATATTAATCCAACAAAGGAAATTCGTATTTCTGGTGGCCGTGAAATCAATCTTGGGTCACTTCAACCACTAGGCTTATATGCAGCAAACAGCATCTTTGTTGGGGATTATTTAACAACTGAAGGACAAGAAGCAAACAGTGATTATCGTATGCTTGAGGATTTAGGCTTTGAAATTGAATTAACGGAAAAGCAAGCAGCAATTTGCTAAATAAAAACTTATCCCGCATTAACGGGCAGTAATGAACTGCCCATAAAAGCCCGATTGGTGAAGACTAATAATCAGTGGGGGATAAAGAAACCCCACTGATTAAAGTTTCACTTTATGAAATAAAATCTACTACTACTACTTAATTATCATCGAATTTGAAAGTCGTATGTGCGCCGTGGAAAAGGCGTACATACGGCTTTTTCTGTCGGACGGATAAAATCGTAGAAATGCTCAGGTAGGGTAAAGTGCTCGGGTTCAACGGGAAAACGCTCAGGTAGGCAAGAAAAGTGCTCGGGTTCAATGGGGAAATGCTCAGGTAGGAAGGTAAAGTGCTCGGGTTACCAAGAAAACTGCTCAGATAGCATGACCAACTGCTCAGGTCTGTCGAAAACCCTCGATTGGCATATAAGGGATAGAAAGTGACGGATGCTAAAACGAAAAGAACTGTTTTTATGCCTTAAAAAATCTGGTTTTCACAAATTGTTCAATGAAAGCGTTTTGAAATTGAACAGTTTGTGAAGGGCTTCACATAATACTTTATTTTTTAAAAAAATGGCGTAAAATAAGAATCAAGTAAGGAATTGTTATAAAACAGTTTGAAAATAGTATCACGGTTTTAAGTGGTTGTTATATTACAAATACAAATTGGAAGGGAGAATTTTGTATGTGGGTTATTACAGTATTTGATAAAAAGGACGTTCGAATTTTTGAGTATACAAACAAAGATGAGGCGACACAGGCTTTAGCGAAATTTAAGAAAAATGCAGTTTTAACGTATACAAAATAATTTCATATTTGAGCGAAATAACCCTTTTCGACGCTATAGCGCACGAAAAGGGTTATTTTTTACGTAGTATATCCTATTAATGAACGAGAATCGAAATAGCACTATACACTAATTAACACGATTAAGTATGACTACCTATTATCCAAACTAATTTGTAACGGAAAAACCGTATGAACGGGGTGAAAATGATCTGCTCAAACGGTTTTCTGTTTGCTTTATCCGCAGTAGATAAGGAGATGAACTGCCCGTAAAAGCCCGTTTGGTGAAAACTAATAATCAGTGGGGGATGAAATAAGCCCCCACTGATTAAAGTTTCACCTTATAAAATACTGCCTAAGCGTTTAATTCCTTCGCGGATGACTTCAGGTGTTGCATTTGTATAATTTAGGCGCATTGTATTAACATCAGTTTTTGATGTATAGAATGGATCGCCAGGTACGAAGGCTACTTTTTGGTCCATCGCTTTTTCGAAGACATCTACTGCCGAAGCACCGTTGTTCATTGTAGCCCAAATGAACATTCCGCCTTCAGGTCGTGTGTAATCCACATGTGCTGGGAAAAACTCCTCCATTGCATTAAGCATGGCATCTGCTTGATTTTTATATAACGCTATAATTTTCTGAACGTGCTCCATATAGTCATTGTTTGCTAGATAATCATAAATAACATATTGAGAGAAAATATTTGTGTGTAAGTCAGTTGCTTGTTTCGCTGTTTCGATATGCTGCAATAATTCTTTATTCTTTGTAATGATAAAGCCAAGACGCATACCTGGTGTAACGGTTTTAGAGAAAGAACCTAGCAAAATACTATTTTCTAATTTACCAGCACCAATGTATGGTAGTGGCTCACCTTGGAAGCGTAATTCTCCATATGGATCATCCTCGATTAACGCTACATCATATTTTGCCATGATTTCGCAAATTTGTTGACGTTTTTCTTTAGAATACGTAAGACCTGTTGGGTTTTGGAAATTCGGAACTGTATATACGAATTTTACATTTGGTTGTTGTAGCGCATTCTCTAACTCTTCTAAGTTTAATCCATCATTTTCAAGTGTTACACCATAGAAAGTTGGCTCACTTAATGTGAAGGCTTGAATGGCACCTAAGTAACCAGGCTCCTCGATGACGATACCATCACCTTTGTTAATCAATACTTTCCCAATTAATTCAAGAGCCTGCTGTGATCCTGTTGTAATAAATACATCATCAGCATGGATATCTAGTCCATGTACACGTTGGTATTTTGCGGCAATGTACTCACGTAAAGGCGCATACCCTTGTGTAGAAGAGTATTGGAATAGTCGACTACCATTTTCCGTAATGGCATGGTTCGCAGATGCCTTTAACGCTTCGATTGGGAAAGAGATTGGGTTTGGAAGTCCCCCTGCAAAAGAAATGACATCCTCAGATTCAGTTACTCTCAAAATATTTCGGATGAATGAGGACGGGGTATTTAAAATCTTTTCTGAAAATTGCATAATTTTTCATTCCTTTTTTCTGATTTTTTAAAAATTATATCATTGCCATCATATGCATACAATATTATCATTGTATGCAAGACAATTAAATATTGTATGCAAAAAAATAGAGAGAAGGAGCTTAGCTTAGAATATGCCAGTTAATTCGTTTGAAGAATATCCAATGAGTTGGAAACCGGACATTAGTAAAAGTCCGACTCCATTATATATAGCAATAGCTGAACAGCTGGAACAAGATATCAAGGATGGAAAATTATCGCCAGGCACCAAGCTACCTCCTCAGCGTGAGTTAGCTGATTTTTTAGATGTTAATTTAAGCACGATTACGAGGGCTTTTAAACTTTGTGGCCAGAAGGGGCTTATTTATGCTTCTATCGGAAATGGTACATTCGTTTCATCTGATGCAGCGACAAATAAAATGTTATTACCAACAAATAAATCTTCTCAGATGATCGAAATGGGTCCTGTACTGCCAGAAAATCATGCTAATGAGGATATTACACGTTATATGAAAAAGATGATGAACGATCCTAATTTTAGTAAATTATTTCAGTACGGACGACCTGAAGGAAATGCGTGGCAAACAGAGGCAGCGATGAAGCTTTTGGAAAAGGTCAACTTTCAAACGGATCAACCTGTATTGCTTGGGGCGGGGGGACAAAATGCCATTGTTGGAACGTTAGCTGCGTTGTTTCAACCAGGAGATCGAATCGGTACAGATTCCATTACGTATGCAGGTATAAAAACAGCTGCTAATATGCTTGGTATCCAACTAGTGGCAATCCAACAAAGTAACGGTGAAATGACAAGAGAGGGGTTATTATATGCTTGTAAGAATGAGCATATAAAAGGTCTTTATGTTATTCCTGATTTTCATAATCCTACTACCCACACAATGTCGATGGAAACAAGAAAAATGATTGCGGAAGTTGCGAGGCGGAATGGCTTAATCGTCATTGAGGATGCGATTTATAGCTTTCTTAAGGAGAAGCCGCTTGCACCAATAGCGGCCTATGCTCCTGAACAGGTAATTTATATTGCTAGTGTATCAAAAACCATCTCACCTGGCTTACGACTATCCTATATCGTTACACCGCCAGCGTTACGAAAAAAAATAATGGAAACACTGTATAATATCAATATTTCAGTATCTCTCATGATGGTGGAGCTTACAGCAAGGATGATTCACGATGGCGTTGCACAAACAATTTTAGAGAAGCACCGGTTGTATGCAAAGCAACAAAATGCCCTTGTCGATCAATATTTAGGGGAATATAACATTTTAGGAGAAGAAGAATGCATTTTCAGATGGCTAATACTCCCCGAAAAATTCACCAGCGTTCAGTTTGAATTGCTAGCAGCAAAAGCTGGTGTGCAAGTGTATGCAGCTGAACGTTTTGCCGTAGGAAATGCGAAGCTGGTAAATGCAGTTCGTTTAGCAATCACTGCACCTGAAAATCAGCTTGAACAAGCGCTAATCATTTTGAAGGATTTACTTGAAAGTGATGGTGACTATACATTTGTTGATTAAAGTAAAGATACACCTTCAAAGGGAGGTGTATTTTTTTGTACTTTGGAACTGGGTAGTGATAGAAATCTCCAAAGTTAAAAAATGAGAAATTACTCATAAATCTTTAATCAACTTCTTATATAAGATTCGTTAACTTCTCATTACGACCTGTTAAAGTGGAGGCTGTAAATAAGTTCCTAAAGATACTACATGATTCATTGGCCAAATGATTCGATTATTCAGTGGTATTTGTTAATGGTTCATGTAGTTTTAGTTTGCATGTAACAGTCATCATGGAAGTGTATGTATGACTAGTTGATATGAATAATAAGGAGATGGATTAAATGATTAAAAATTCGTTTTTATCTGAAGAATCAGTGGTCCCTTCATTACAACAAATATTGAGCAAGGTTCCAGAAGTCACAATCTTCTTCTGGATCATCAAGATAATGGCTACTACGGTAGGTGAGACGGCTGCAGATTTCCTGAATTTTAACTTACACTGGGGTTTGTCCAATACGACCTTTCTAATGAGTGGACTGTTGATTATTTCTTTGTTCATCCAGTTCAAATCGAAAAAATACGTGCCGTGGATCTATTGGCTTGTGGTTGTACTAATTAGCATTGTCGGAACTTTAATCACAGACAACCTCGTAGACAATTTCGGGGTCGCTCTAGAGACGACTACTATTTTCTTTTCTATTGCGTTATTCGTGACATTTGTAGTTTGGTATATGAGTGAAAAAACATTGTCTATTCATTCCATCTATACAAGCAAGCGTGAAGCTTTCTACTGGTTAACCATCCTCTTTACCTTTGCTTTAGGTACGGCAGCTGGTGATCTTATCTCAGAGGGTATGGACTTAGGGTACTGGAAGTCTGGTCTCATATTCGCTGGCTTGATTGTTGCAGTTATGATTGCTCATTACGGTTTCAAATTGAATGCCGTATTGGCTTTCTGGGTTGCTTATATCCTAACGCGTCCACTTGGAGCATCTTTCGGTGACTACTTGTCACAGTCTCGTGCAGATGGTGGTCTAGGTCTAGGTACTATCGGAACGAGCGCAATCTTTCTAATTATAATTTTTAGTTTGATCATTTATCTGACTAAAACAAATAGAGATAAAATCTTGTTATCAAACATAAAGGAGAAGTAAAAAAGAACATCGAATGATTAATAAACTAGAATAATATAACCAAAGAGCTGAGAGTTTTCATTAAATTGAATACTCTCAGTTTTTTAATTTTTATTGACTAAAAATATAGTAAGTCAAAAATAAAATTTGATAGTTTTAGGATTTGATCATTTCCGACAGAAGACGCTCGATTCACAGCTAATAGTAATGGGAGGTGAATGTCATGTCGGTTGGCGATAGCCAAAAACGATGACATTGTGATAAGATAGAAACAAATGTTCTTGTATTGAGGTGGAGTCCATGTTAGTCAAAGGACTGCTAAGAATTCTAAAGAAACTTTGGTTAGTAAAATGAGGTGATAAAATATGAATAAAGGAAGAATCATTTTACATATCGACCTTAATTGCTTTTATGCCTCTGTTGAACAAATTTATGATCCCTCATTAAAAGGGAAACCCGTAGCCATCGCAGGTAATCCTAAAGAGCGTAGAGGAATCATTATTACGTGTAGCTACGAAGCAAGAGCAAGTGGTGTATATACAACTATGAATGTCGGAGAGGCGCGGCGAAAGTGCCAAGAGCTAATTGTACTACCTCCTAATTTTGAACGGTATAGAGCTGCGTCCAAGTCATTTTTTAATTTGTTAAAAGAGTATAGTGAAATTCTCCAACCAGTTTCAATTGATGAAGGATATTTGCAACTTCCTATAGTGGAAGGCCAAAATGTCTTGCAACACGTACAAAATATGCAAGATAGAATCTGGAACGAACTTCAACTCCCTTGTTCAATCGGTATTGCACCGAATAAATTTTTGGCGAAAATGGCAAGTGATATGAAAAAGCCAATGGGAATTACCGTACTCCGAAAGCGTGATGTTTCCGCCATATTGTGGCCGTTGAATGTCATTGAGATGCATGGGGTTGGCAAAAGTACAGCGGAGAAATTGGGGAATTTAGGTATCCGAACAATTGGAGAACTAGCTGTAGCTGATGAATATGTATTAAAGCAAAACTTTGGCATTAATGGTCTAAGGATGAAACAAAAAGCAAATGGTGAAGATGATAGACCTGTTGACCCAGACGCAATATACGATACGAAAAGTGTAGGGAATTCTACAACACTTTCTCATGATACGACAGATAGAGATGAATTATATAAAGTAATAGCAACACTTTCTGAAAAGGTAGCGGAAAGATTAAAGGCCAAGAAACTAGCTGGCGTTACTGTAAGTATCATGATCCGTTCAGCTGATTGGGAAACATGTACACGAAGTAAGTCCATCAATAACGCGATTCATTCAAAAGAGGATATTGTTGAGCATGCCTGGTATCTATTTAATAAGCATTGGGACGAAGAACCGGTTCGATTACTAGGTGTTACCGTATCGAATGTTAGTGATATTAAAGAAACGACACAACAGCTAACGTTATTTAACTTTGAAGAGCATGTAAAAGATGAACCAATCATTAAACTTGTTGATCAAATCGAGCAAAAGTTTGGAAAAGGAACAATTTTGCGGGGGTCAGATATTGCCAAACCAGTAGGGAAATATCAAGCGAATACGAGTTTTAGCAAGGACTTTTGGGACGAACATAAGTAAAAAGGAACAAATGGAGAGTTAGTTTCTTAGGGATATTATTAACAATACAATATCAAAGCCATAAATTCATTGGTGGCTTTGATATTTGGCGCTTCTGAATTGAAAATTTCTTTTCATTAATATATCTTCAGCTATTCTAGTTTAACTTTTAACTAACTTCATATTTTTAAATTATTTTTAGCACTGTCTACAAATGCCCAATAGAGCTGATAAAACTCTTTTGATTTCAGTTCTTCTGCTGGAGTCGTTCCGTAATGCCATTGACCATTTGTGCTTCCTAATACCGTAATCCCCCCAACTACAACATCGTAGTCAAAACCACCTAAAGAATTGATGCTAGGACGCACCATGCCATCACCTGCTGCAAGACTTTTATTTGTTTCCGTTTGTATATTGTCGTGTTTAATCAAATAATCCACAAGCGTCATTTCACGGATCTGTGTTGTTTCCTCTGATTCAAATTTTTTTATTGCTTGCATCGCTTGCTTGTGAAGCGTTTTTCGGTCAGGGGATACAGAAGAAATATATTGTGCGTGTAATTTACTTTTCTCGTAATGAAAGCCTTCTATGGCGTCTCGATTTGTATTCCGCACTGATTTTTCAACTAATGCTTTAAGTTGGCTGATTAATACATCCTGCGGAGGAACTTTCATGCCTTTTGTTGGGATGATGTCCCAATTGGGTGTATTTAATGAACGACTTGCAATCAGATTGACATTCGCCTTCATTGCTACTTCATTTGGCGTATAGTTGTATAGTAGTTCGGAAGTCTGAACACTTTCCTTAGAATATTCATACGCTTTTGTTAAATGAGATTGATCACTTTTTATAGGATTATTTTTATTCGTTGAATATAAAGGATTAGATTGTATTTGCGATAAATTAGTGACTTTCATAACTTTATTACATCCCTTTCAAATTATAAGCATTTGAAGTGTTCTATAGTTTTTTCAGTTTTTGGCACTATGAATAATTGTTAAGCAATAATTTACATTTAATGTGTATTTATACAATAAATAAAACAAATGTAAAACCACTTACTAGTATTTATCGGCGAGCCTTTATTTCTTTTGAATTATTTTAAAGTAGTGGATCTACGTCAAGATTGTAGACACACTCAAGTTAATTTTTTGTGTTGCGCAACGTCCATTTTTGGAGTGTTCCACATCCCGAGTAGACCGTCA
>NZ_JBGCCF010000028.1:0-61993 GCF_041262385.1 Lysinibacillus sp. RC46
GATCATTGACCAAACGTTTGATTAAATCCTTGATCGTTGGAATACGCTCGACAATGCGAATAATCAGTGATTGAATCATCGCACCATAGTTTAGTTCACGTGGGGCACCACGCAATGTCCTTTTTAAAAACAACTGAAAAATCGGTTGTACGTCGAAAGTGGCAAAAATCGCATCGAAACGACGGGAACTTTCCATTTTCAATAATTCTTGGATGTCAAATAGGCTCATTTGTTTTACAATAGTCATAGGGCATTCACCTCATTCAGTATGTTAGTTTCGTCGCTACCATTATACCGAATTTGGGGAGGTGCCCGTTTTTTATTGTTTCAGAACCCCCGATGCTAAAGGGATTAGAATTATGAAATTAACTCAGTTATAAAACGATAAAAAATAATTGTTTTTCAGTCCAATAGATTGTATGAATTTTTTGATAGGTATGAAATAGGAAGAATAAAAGAAAGTATTTATATATATAATAGCAGTTAATTTGTTACTACCCTGGCTACTGATATAATAGATTCTATTAAAAAAAGGTAAGCCAGAGTAATCTGGTTGACTATTTTTTATTCAATTTATAGATTGATAGTAGCCGGGGTCAAACGGAAGCACCCGTGGGATTAGATCCCGACAACTAAACTGTTCGCCCTCTACTTGTTAACACATGATTAGGCTGGTTGGGACATTATGATCTCGTATAACAAGCGAAGATATGAATAACAAGCTAGATAGAGGTTACCGGTCAATACACTACCTTAGGAGGTTATAAACTATGAATCCAGTAGCTGGTCTGGATGTCGCAAAAGGTGTAAGTCAGGTTCAAATGTTCTTGGATAAAAAAATGCCCTATAAAAGCAGCGTGAAGGTTGATCATACGGTGGATGGATTGGAAGAGTTACACTCTTATTTATTAGATTTAGAGCGTCAAACAGGAATGAAGCCACCTGTTGTTTTGGAATCAACGGGTCACTATCATGCCCCAGTTGTCCAGTTTTTAGAAGCAAGAGAATACATTGTCATTATCGTAAATCCACTGGTATCTTACCGAGCAAAAAGTTCTAGCTTGCGAAAAACCAAAACAGATGCCATTGATGCTTATCACTTAGGCGAACTGTATTACAAAGAGGATTTAGCGCCTCAGAAAAAGCATGGTGTACAGTTATTAAACCTTCGGCATCTAACAAGGCAACATGAAAATATGACGGGAATTATGATTCAAACAAAGCTTCAATTTCAAGCCGTATTAGATCAAATATTCCCTGAGTACAAAGGAGTTTTTGGCGATTTATACGCTGAGATTTCCATAAAAACTTTACAAGCTTACCCTACTTCTGAATTAGTTAAAGAAGCAGGTGTGGAAGAGATCGCGCAATTCATTGATACACATTGCAAAGCACGTTCGTTTAATTGGGCGCTTGAAAGATCGGAAAAATTAATCGGAGCTGCAGAACGCAATCCATTTCAATCAACTCTTTATCAAAGTCTTCTAGTCAGTTTGAATATGTATATTGATTTACTTCAAGTGTACCACCAACAACTTTCTACGTTGGAGCGTAAAATTGATGAGTTAGCGGCACAACTTGAAGAATATGAATTACTCCAATCAATTCCCGGTATTGGTGAAAAAATCGCTGCAACGATTATTTCAAAAATCGGAGAAATTGATCGGTTTAATCATCCGAAAAAGTTAGTAGCCTTTGCAGGACTAGATCCCAGTGTGTTTGAATCAGGTCGCTTTAAGGCACGAAAAATCACATTACTAAACGCGGCTCGGCTAGGCTTCGCCATATGCTTTATACAGCTGTTCGTTGTTCTATTCGAGATAGTCGGAAAAAGAAAACAACACCTGAAACTATCGCACGAAATAAGCGATTACGAGCCTTCTACGATTTAAAACGTGAGGAAGGAAAGCCATATAAAGTAGCCATTATTGATATTGTCGTTTTAAATATGCCGATCCTCGACACACGTAAATATAAAGAATTGGAAGGTGTCGGACAGTTGGTGTCTGACTTAGTTTTAACACTTCTTTCGTGGATGGTAGAGGAAGAACGAAACCGAATAAAAACAGCGCAGCGTGAAGGTATTGCTATTGCGAAAGAACGCGGGGCTTTCAAAGGGAAGCCAAGAAAATATCATGCTGAAGCAAAAGGAAAAGACCGTCTTATTTATAATGAGGTTATTCGCTTATTAAAACAAAACAAATCAGTCATGAATATTCACCGTGAAACTGACCTTGCTAGAAACACTATTTATGCAATAAAAAGAGAATTAATGAAAGACGAATGAATGAATTTAAGATGATTCAGGAACTTTGGCCAATAAAACTATTTCATAAGGGTATTTTTTCCTTTTGTCGAAAAATAGATGATGAAAGGAGAATAACTTCATGAAGTCGATATTAACAAAAATTAAAGAAAATTTTATAACTAGTACCCCGAAACCTCCTAAAAATGCTTGTTATTTTTGTAAACGAAAAGCAGTCGATTTAAGAAATTACAGGAATGAAAGAAATAAAAAAATTAAGGTATGTCATCTGTGTGTTGAATATGCAGAAAGACGAGCCTATCGTAAATAAAATTTATATCTACATATGTATTTACCAAGTTAAAATTTTTATAACAAAAGGGTGGAGTATATGAAAGTTGAAAAAGAGGAAGCTATTGCAGGTGCAGCAGGAGCCGGAATAGGAGTTGCTGGTGTTGGAGTATCAGTTATAGGAACAAATGCAGCAGCTATGACAAGTGGTTTAGCTACTACTGGTGCTGCCGTTGGAGGAGGAATGGCTTTAGGAATTGTAGCTGTAGCAGTTATCCCACTAGCTCTGGGTGTAACTGGTTTTGCAGCGGTAAAGGGGTATAAAAAATATAAAACTAAAAATAATTAATAGGATTTCTTAAAAAGGGGAGCAAAATGCTTCTCTTTTTTTGTTCCAGGAAGGGGGTTAACCTCTTTTTAGGGTGCGCTCAGACGCATTGAAAAATAAATAGTCGTATCTTTCCTTGTTCGATTTGTTTAGAGCATTTTGAAATTAATTAAAAGATTAAAAACCTACTTAGGGCGGCAGCACTACAGACTGTAGAAATATGGCCATCTACGGTAAAGCGTGTAGATGGCCATATATCAACAATCTGTACGTCCGAAAAACTTAAAACCATAAGACAAGGAAATTTTCGGCTGAAGCCGAAAATAGCGTCGCTATGCTCCTTATTTTTTCCCTCTGCCTTCCGAATCGTAAAACAACGCAAGCCGTCTAAGCTTCCTGCAGGTCGAGCCTCCTAGGCGCCCTCAACCTACAGAAAGCTTAGGACCTAAACCAGTAGCTCCTGAAGATCAGGTGTTATTCCAGAGACATATTGATGGTGAGTTGGTAATTGAGGAAGTAGCACAGATGTTAATAAATAAATACAAAAAATCTCCTGAAGCTCTGAATGACTAATTTCAGAGCTTTTTTGAAATTTATTATAAGGGAGCGTTATATTTATGAATGATCCGTACTTAATACCAAATAGTTTTGTGTTAAAAAACAAAAAAGAACAGAAAGTTTCTGTTCCTACAAAATTTAAAAAGCAATTTTCACCTTTAAGGTTTCTACTACCAACAACATATATTTCGGTTGAAATGTAATATATTGGTATGTTATCATTATTTTAACTCGGGTGTAAGTATGTATAAATATGGTAATCATGATAACTAGCTAGTAACAATTTAAGTAGAAAGAATTTGCATTTATGCAATGACATTTAAAATTAATAGGGGGTAATAATATGAAGAAAGTTATACAATCTTTTTTATGTTCATTATTCGTACTAGCATTATTTTTTATAAATAATTCGATTGTTCATGGTGCTGAAAAGAATATTGAAGAGGCTGAAAATGGGGTTTTACCGTTTGAACAAAAAGTTAAAGGGACAGAAATAATCGATGGAAAAAGAGTTACTGTTTACGAAGATTTACCAGACAAAATTATTACTTATGAAAACCCAATTACTAAAGAAAAAACAGTATTAGTAGACAATGAAATTTCTTCTTTATCAGTAGACAATGAAATTTCTCCTTTATGTGCATCATGTGATTACACGGTACAAACTAAAAATTACCAATGGATAGAAAAGCAAGATTATAACTTTGGCTGGCATCCTGATTTCAGTAGTTATAAAAGAGCATCTGGATACTATTTTAGTGTAACAAAATCTGTTTCTTTTGGAGTAAGTGTAGGATATGGTTTTGTATCAGTAAGTGCAGCCCAATCTGCTTCCGCTGGTTATTTTATTGAAGCAGATTATAGTAAATGGAGTCGTCCGGCTGTTTTTGGTGTATATATGGTTACAAATTATAAAGAAGAAAAATACAACGCTGCTGGAAAACTTTTATCAACAACTTATAAAAACTATCCATCGGCTCAAAAGACTTATGAGAAAGTATTATATCAATAATTAAAAATAAAAAAATTCTAAAGAAAAGATGTGGGTTACTACCTTCATCTTTTTTTGGCGGAGGAATAAATATGAGAAAAAATCTAATTTTGTTATTTTTCGTTATCTCTCTTCTGTTAGCAGGGTGCAATGATCGAAATCAAGACAATATTACTGATCCTGTATTTAATTGGAATGGTCATAATTATATTGTTACTAATGAACCTATCCCAAAAGATGAAATAGAAGAAAAAATTGGAGAAATAAAAAAACAAACAACAGTTTTACCTACAAAACACGAAGAGGGTTACAGACTAAATACTGGAGTAAATATATATAAAATAAAGGAAGTGGAAATTACGAATGATATTAATAGCAATATGGCGATAGAAATAGAAGGTGAATATAGAGTTGCGAGAATAATTGTTGACATAAAATAATTTTATTTTAAGATGTAAATGGTTTCTCGATAAAATAAATAGAACAAAAGGAACAAAATATATAATATTTTTTATTTATTAAATACAGTTAATTACGATTACCAAAAATGGTTGCATAAATTACATCTTCCGTTATGATAATTTAAGTAATTATTAATGCCTCGTTGGTGAGTAGCCAATTGGTGCCTTATAACTTCATACTGAAATGAAGATGGGAAAACCCCACTTTAGACATGAAATGCCTTTTTAGGCATATCTATTCGTGTTTAAAGTGGGGGTTTTTTGAATTACAAGAGACCTTAATTACATAGGAACGAACGATTAAAAATTTGTATTTGACGTTAAAAATGTGGCATTAATTCGCAGTATCTTTTTTGTACAACTAATTGATTCATAAGTGGTTCATAAATATATTATTTTCGGGAACTAGGTGTACTTAGAGATTAATAGAAGTGATGAAAACAGCATTATATCTAGGTTCATAGGGAGTTAAAGGGTGATTCATATTCGATAATGCCGTTCAATAGTTTTTTATTAAAAGCCACTTTTTTAACGTCATTATTTATCGGCCCGGAATTGTAAAGTGATAATAAAGTTATTTAATTCTGATCTAAAAATATAAGAGCTTCGCTACAAATCATATTGTAGTAAGGCTCTTTAAAGTTGTTTAATTTCTAAGCATTTAAATGTGTTTGTAGATAAAAATCAATAATAAAGTTGTTTAATTCTTGTTCAACTAAACCAGCTAATAGGTTGTCAATATCTATTTGTAAAATGGCACTTTTCTTTATGTTATACTGTTTTTGGGCATTCCAAATAACCCTCCAAGTGTATTGTGGAAGATAATAAGCACATGTCTTCTTTAACTAACTTATCATTAGTTGAAGAAGATTCATTCTATCCCCTTAAATCCCCAATAGTTTTTTTGGGAAAATAATTATTTAATCCATATAATTAAATGTATGATTGGACTTTATGATAATTCAATATCATGCGCCTTTCCTGTCTCGAGCTTTTCTCGATATAAGTAATATGAGGAAGTTTATTACTAATAGGAATAGTACCACGTGTATTTTGGGTCAACTCCAGTTAAGTAATTCAACCTAAAATTCTATTTTATTTTGTAGCTGCGTAATCACCATAAAAGTAAGCGTCACGCAAATCATCATATTTAGGAGCAGCAATTACGGTATATTTACCATTTTCATCAACTTCAAACAAAGCTACATTATTATATTCCGATCCCGCATTTGAATCATCTACTAATATATCTATGTTGTATACACCTTTTGTTAATACTCCACTCTTTTGAAAGTCCTCAATTAGATCCTTTGCCTTTGGAATAGGATGTTTATTTTTATTTATATCAAATTCAAATAGAAAATTCACCACACCTACATACCTGCTATTATAATTTTCACGTCGGGGGTCACTTGGTATTAATGTAGGTAAAAGATCAATAGTATCAATCTTTTGAGTCTTTTTAAAATTATCAAGTAGCTCTTGAGAATCATTTATATTAAACTCCATGTTATCGTAAGGAAATATACGAATAGGACCATTTTCTTCTGGGACAGTTTTATTAGGATATTTTACTAACCCATAATTTTTTATGATCTGTCTCATTACTTGAACTACTTCTGGATGTTGCTCAATATATGCACCCTTGAATTGTTCGAAATAGATATCACTACTTTCCTCTTTTAAAATTTTCAAAGTATCTCTTTTAATCATTAGGGACGGATAAGCACGATACGGCTTTTTCATTTCTATATAAGTTTGATGGTCAATACCTTCAAACCAATTATTAGTTGTCTTAATAATAGAAAACTCATCTTGTATTCCATAGTTTGTTTTTAAATATTCTTGTATTGGTTGATTCAGATCATCTTTAGAGAAACATCCACTAAGAATTAGGATTGATGTACTTGCTAAGATGACTTGAATCAATCTTTTAATACTCTTCATTTTCCAAACTCCATTTCCTAAATTTTAATAATATTATAACATTTTCCTTTTAACTAAACTGCAACGTTGGCATAAGTACACTTCTTCACAATCTTAACGAAACAATTAATAAAGTCACTCCATAATCTGGCCCGTTTGTGGAACAAGAAAAAACCCTGCATACCCACACAGGATTTTTGATCAATCTTTTTTACAAAGCTCCTTTTAATAAAAGCTCGTCTGCTTCGAGCATGACATCCCCACAAACCTTTACAGACATCTGCTCATCTGCATATTGAGGTAATCGACAAAACTTAAGCAATACATCCATCTATCAATCGTATCGGAGATGACAAGTTATTAATATACGTAATTTGATTACAAGGTAACTTTTTAAGTATAATCTTACCTAAAATAAAATTAAGTATATCCTTGCCAACGCGGCAAAGATATACTTAAAATCACACGCTCATTGAAATCCAATGAAATCGTATTATGGAGACGGCGGGTCTTCTACCACCAATCTTATAAAAGTGTTGATATATCAGTGATTATAAGGGTTTTCCGCTAATTTCATAACTAATAAAATGCCATATTAAATGCCATTTATCAAAAATAGCGTTGTCGGGGGCAAGTTTTTATAATAAATAAGTAAGATTGAGGCTGGTTGCTTCAGTCTTTTTATTTTATTACAATTAGATCGTTAAAACATACATAAAATAGTAAAGGATGAATTATATGACTAATTTATCAATTTATGAATTCTATTTAATAAATAGTTTAAGTGATCAAGAGCATAATAAAAAACTTCTTTCTCTTATAGGTTTCAATTCTAATCTTGCTGAAAATGACAATTTAAAAGAAGCAATAAGAAAATGTGAAGAACTGGGTAATAATGGATGGGCGATTTGCCCTTACTGGAAAGTAGATATAGAAAAAGGAGAAACAGTACTTGGTACATGGTATGATAAAATTGTAAATAATTCAGTTGAAGATATAGCAATTTATTTTCAAAAAAATAATTATGAATTATTAAATAGTATAATTGGATACTCTACTTTTCAATTACCTGCCCATATGTACTTGTGGATGAACGAAGCACGAATTTTATTCTTTGAACAGAGATACTTATCTTGTGCAATGGTTCTTACAGCTATTATAGAAGGTAGTATAAGAACTTGCCCAATAGAAGTTTGGAGACAGCGGACAACTATTTACTTTGAATCTGTAAAAGAAAATATAAAAAATGAATATCTAGAAGCAGAAGCAAATTTACTAGAAAAATTATACGATTATTTTTATATACTATCATCAAAAAAACAAATTTATTAGTTGTTTTTTTGATGGTAATAAACCCTTTGATAAGAAAGTAGAACCTAGTTATTTGGAACGTAATTGGCTAATGCATGGTATGACACAGAGAACTGTTTCAGAAATTGATTGTATAAAACTATTTAACGTAATTTCCTCGTTGCAATTTCTATTAGATAAATATAACGCAAAAAACCGTTAAATAATATGCAGTGTTATTAAATATTCGTTGAATTATGGAAAATAAAGTATAATCGGATTGAGGCTAATGGCTTCAATCTTTTTTATTTGGTGATTAACAGGTGGCAAGTAAAACACAAAAAGTAACGTTTAAAGTTAGTACTCTATCCGTTACTTTTTAATTTACACACCTCTAACCTTTATTAAGCAACTTATTAACTCCTTCATACTCATCAAAGGACAACTTACAGGTGACATTATTAAACGCTTTACCTGTTCTTCCATTAAGTAAATCTCTGTAATCTCTTCTCTATAATAACCAAAATGCTCTTTCGATTTTCGGGTCCTTTTTAATGCATTTTCTACACTCATTATTACCCAATCTTGTTCATCACATGTCTCCAATAAATAATATCCACGCTCATTATCTACATATTTAAAAATTCTATTGCCCTTATAGTTAATATTTCGTACCCATACTTTCTCTTGGCGGTCTATTAAAGCGACATTTTTTTTATGATTAGCTTTAATGAACAAACTATTTTCAAGTGCTTTAGGATCATAATGTTCTAAAAAAACAAAACACCCTGACCACACAGTATCGTCAATTTGAGGCTCTACTCGTTTTATACCAACAGGTAAAATACAGGAACTAGTATCAATATCCGTTACTTCTTTAGATATAAAAGAAAAGCAGTGACAATAAGCAATTGAACCGTATTTCTTTTGGGAAGAATTGTATGGCTTTGTATTAAATCCTTCATTTTCAAATCTAATTACACTAGCAAAATCAGCTTGGGAATCATACCACATAATAGACCACCCACTTTAATATTTTCAAATGTTATTATATATATTTTACTATTACCTTATCTAAAAACTCAAAATATCAGTTTAATTGTACATTGATGGATTCCCCGCTTTTTTCTGTACAAAGCTCAGATTCACTTTTAATTACTGTGTCATATAATTCTTGCGCATGAATGTTAATGGTTTTTACTTCATCTTCCATTCTTTTAAACAATGGATAGAAAGCCATATCAATTAAACGCACTGTATCTTGAATTTCTTGAATAGACATGTATGCCATGCCACGATCCTCATGCCAACGATTTTCAGTGATTTCATCAATTCTATTCATTAAATTAGCTACCGCCTGTTGTACAACTCGTAAATCAATCATTTGTACAGATAATCCTGTAGCATCGTTACTATTTTCGAGTACTACTTTTTCTAATAAGTGTTGTGTTTGTTGTTGCATGTTCATCATTCCCCTTCTATATATGTTTTATTTGTTTGCTACTGCCTTTAAAAGTAATTGTTTATTATGGTCAGACATAACGCACCATTCTTTAACTGTTACTTTCAATTGTCCTCACTTCCTTCATATTAAAATGCTTTTGGTCCATCTCTATCAGTTATCCAGTTGTAGAAAGGTACTGGACGTACATTTACAGGCTTTTTCTTCATATATGAGGTGTTTGTTGTTGGGTGCTTATCTTTACGTTGTACTGCTTTGTTGTGGGCTCCTACGAATACCGCACGTAATGTCTTTGTAATCGTCAGCACACCTTCTTTAATATCATTAGCCATTTTAAAAATGATGTTCTTGGCCAATATAAATTCCTGAATGTTACTTACATTGGATGCTAGTACCACTTTATGCAGCTCGTCTTTAAAGTTATCTGGAAGAGGTAACGAATGCATAAAATCGAATAGCATTTGCTGATAATTATTCATAAATTCTTTACATGCTTCCCTATCAGCATGAGTTAGGTTATAAGCTTCTTGTAATGGAACAACCTCACATTTGTCGTTAGGCCCGTCAGGATCTTCGCATGTTTCAGAATGGCTAGACAAAATGATATAGATGTTTGCACCACGACCTCCCTTTACCTTCATTGTTGTTTGTTTTTTGATGATTCCTAGCGATTCTAATTTTGAAATAGCACGATAAACCGTCTTTGTGCTGATCTCCAATGCTGCAGCAATTGTGGCAGCTTTCAAATGACAAGCTCCTGGATTCTCTAAGCTATGAGAAGCAAGCTTGAAAACGATGGCACGTTCTGATTCAGTTAAATCATAGTAATATGCCGCTATGTGTTCCTCAACAGCTGTGTCCATGTCTGCAACCGAATCAAACGTTGTGTATTGTGCTAAGTACTCAAATGCCATCGTTTTCACCTCACTTTCCTGTATCAACCGATTAGTTCATTTCCTGATTAATATTCAATAAATTAACTTTACAAGGTTAATATATCACTCCAAGAAGTTAATGTAAAGTTATATTTTAACCTCACAAGGTTACTTTTTAATATTTTTGGAAACAATTTAACTTCAAAAGTGCTATAATCAAACTAAAAAAGAGGTCTTCTAATGGTTATAAAATCAAATTTAAGAATTTTAATGGCTGAACATCGTATTAATGGAATATCAGAATTAATGGAGAAGTCGGGACTTAGTAGAAATGCTATTAATCGGTTGTATAAAGGAACTGATGAGGAAATGAAATCGACAAATTTAAAAACATTAATAACGCTATGCGAAGTTTTTGAATGTAAACTATCTGATCTATTAGAGTTCACTCCAGAGTCAAAAAAGTAAAATTAACACAGCAAAAACAGCTACTCATTACGAGAGCTGTTTTTCTTTTGGCCAATATAAAAAGCAACCACATTTCTGCAGTTGCTTTTTATATATATTAATTATTAAGAGCATGTTTAAAAAGATTAAAAGAATAAATGATTAAGATTCAAATTTCACCAAT
The DNA here is from genome assembly GCF_041262385.1 of Lysinibacillus sp. RC46. Taxonomy (NCBI): domain Bacteria; kingdom Bacillati; phylum Bacillota; class Bacilli; order Caryophanales; family Bacillaceae; genus Lysinibacillus; species Lysinibacillus sp. RC46. Next base: position 11,059 of record NZ_JBGCCF010000028.1, read on the forward strand.
TCACGCTTACTCCCCCAATGGATTTCAGCATTTCAACGCAGGGACATTACGTTGGGACATTAAAAGCATATTAATTATTATTACCATCCACGGAGTGTAATTTTTATTCAAGAAAAAAGAAGAACGCCAAAATCAGGGCGTTCTTTCATATAGAATTTTTGATAGCTTTACATATTCTAGAAGAAAAACTCTACAAAAGTTTACTTAGAACTGAAAATAATGTCTTTTTTCTTTTCACTGCGTTTTTTAAAGTTGTTTTGAAATTTCTTGCTATATTTTCTGCTGAGAATTCATCATAACAATTTTCAGCTATTGCATATGCAGCTATATCTACTTTTTGCTTGTTATTTAAAGATGAATCCCAAAGAATACTATATTTTTCTTTATAATAAGTTGTAATTATTTCTTTCCACTCTAAAGATACATCTTCTATTTCTTTTATCTCATCATGCATATTCTCATTTTTGGGGGTAAATATCCACTTGAATAAATGTTCTTTATCTATGCCATTTATTTCAACCAAATCAAGTAATATTTCAGCTTTTTCCAAATCTATATGATGCGTATTTGCAATATTATCTAAAGTAAAAAATATTTCACGAGCTTTTGAACGTGGACTGAGTACTCCTATAGGTGCAACAATAAAAAAATATGGAGAATCATCATTTTTCCCTTTTTTCACATGAAGTTTGAACCCATTATTAACTCCAATATCTCCATCATAATTAAATAAATAGGTAATAGTATTAGGAACGGCACAATAATTATTAGTATTTGTATTCAAACTCATTATTACTGCCTCCTTTCTAAATTATGTATTACCTAAATAATACATGAAAAATAATTAAATAAATATTATATGATTTTAAATACAATTTGGCAATTATTAAGTTTTCGTATTCATTGCTAAATATATTATATAATTTTTAATTGAATTTTATACACTTATAACGTATTACTTAAAATAACTCTTTATAAGTAGAACAAATAACACCAACAATTTGATCAAAATAGCTTTCTGCTTCATCATAGGAAGTAATTGTTCGTTGCACTGGTGGTCCATCATGTTGGAGTGGATTTCTTGTGTTTGTATACACATTGTATACTTTTAGTAAAGCGTCTTCTTTTTTATTTTCAGGGTCATTGATTAATTGATCTTTGATATGTTGCTGTAATGCTGAAGTTCCGTTATATACCCTACCAAAGTTAAATTTCGGTTTACCGTTGTGATTTAACTCTTCTATGTCTGTTTCTGTATAAAAACCAAGTTCGACTATGACTTTCTTTAGATATCCTTCAATTACTCTTAAACAAGGTGCAACATAACAATAATAATCACCATAATTAACTTCAGCTAATAACATACATTGAGATGAAGTAATTAAATTTTGATCATGATCATATAAAAAGTTAAAAGCTCCCCCCATTCTATCACTAATTTTAGCTTGACCATCTGATTGAAGTGTATTTGTAATAACATTGGTAATAGTTGTACCTTCTTTATTCAACATTCTTAAAACTATATCTTCAACTGATATATTTAAGAATTCCTCCATATCGTTACATATATCATCCCAAACTTCCCAACTTTTACCTTGAATCATTAATTTACCGGAATTATATTGAGTTATAGTAACTTTATCGTGTATCTCCGAATGACTTACTTCTATTGAATAATAAGCATGAGGTGGTGGCGTATCTTTTTCTTTTACAACATAACTGTGTTTATTTGCGCTTATTTCAATTACATCTTTGATATCATCAAAATCATTATTTTTTACATTATATGTTGCTACCTTACTTTCAATCCTAGAATCCCCGCCTTGACAGTGCCTTTCCTCAAAAGTTGATAAAATCAAATCATTAATTTCTGTATTACCTACAGATCCATCAAGGGTTTGCCCTTTACTCTTTGTTGCATAAATTCTAATTATACCCTCAGACTTATTATCTTCACTTATTCTTAAAATTGTATGGTCTTTTTTGCTTTCTACATTTACTTTCATATCCTTTTCATTCGCTATATTATTTATATAAGTGATACAAATATCATTACTAAGTCTAATTTTTTTTAATTTCATGTGATCCTGATCCTCCGCCATCAATTATCATAATTTCTACATACTTCTATATCTATAGCTTTCCAAGATTCTTGCTTTTTCTTTTTATCAAATGAAGGAATAGCATTAAAATTAACCTCTAATCCTTCTACTGCCTTAACCTTGATATCAGATTTATAACAAAAATATGATTCGGTCTTTGATTTAATAAAACAGAACGGTTTATCCTCTTTTACTTGAATTAAATATCCTGTTAATGCTTTTTTAATCTGCTTATTCTCTTTATTTCTTTCTGAATCATTTTTATTCCAATATTTCTTACATTGCTCTAAAACATGTTTATAATCCATGAGATTATTAGAATCTCGATGTAGTTCCATTTCTTTAAGTAATTTCTCAATATCTGAACTTATAGGCCAATCATTTTTCTCTCGTATAATTTTACATAACAAAATATGGTGATAAGATTCCTCTAATTTATTGGTTTCCTTACACAAAATAGCAATGTCATAAAATAAAGTTACTGCATTCTTTATTTTTTGTGACTTAGTTGCAGCTAGATATAACTTCTCAAGGGCTAAATCTTTGTTACCAGCAATGCTAAGGACATTTGCATATTGATGTACAACCCACCAATCGATATACTTGTTCTCACAAAGTTTTTCTAAGATTTCAATGGATTTTTCAAATTGTCCTAACTGTTCATAAATAGTAGCTTTTAGCCTTAAAAAATACTTTGAAACGAGAGTAGTCTCGTGTTTAATATTATCAATTAATTCAATCGCTTCTTTATACATTTTTTGATGAATTAAACAATTTATTTTATAGTGGTGCCAAATTAAATAATTACTCCATACTGTTTTTCCCTTTGAAAGAGTTATAGGCTCTTTTTCTAAAGTTGAAGGATCCACTTCATCGACCCATTGACATGCAATATCCCATTTTTTGAATTGTTTTGCTTTTTTTAAAACTAATAAAACAATTAATTTTTTTTGTAGATCATCTGCGTTTAAATCAAAGATTCGTTGTGTTGTATGCGATATACTACTTAAATTAATATTTTCAAAATTTAATTTTATATTTCCTATATACGTCCAAATTATTTCATTTTTACACCAATCCTGTTCAAATGAAGCACCATCATACTTCTTTATCACATCTAATGCTTCTTCGAACATCTTTAATTTACGTAGACAATGTAAATAACCAGCAGTATTATACTCATCCCTATTTTCACCAGTAAATAGTTCTCTATAGATAATAAGAGCTTCCTTAAAAGATCCTTGTTTTCTTAACAAATTTGCTTGTTGTTTTTTTAGCTGAGTATTTTCCACTTAATCACCCTTAATCTTCCAGATGTTGGATTGTTTTAAAATGAAGTTTAGCCACATTTTCTAGTTCGGCTTTTCCATATAATGATACAAATTGTTTTGCTATTTGAATCGTTTTAGTCGATGCCCCTTTTGGTAATTCAAGTTTATATTTATAGGAGAGTTTACTTAATCGATTAACATATTCATTTCTAGCAATAATACTCGCAGCTGCTACAGATATTATTTCCTCAGCTTTAGGACGCTGAAAAAGAGTTATAGTCTTACCTTTACTTAATAACGCTTTATTAATCAGTTCCTTATCTCCAAACTGATCTGATAGTGCATATTGACAATCGTTGTTTTCTAATAAATTCTCAATTGCACGCGCATGTCCCCACGCTAGTAGTTTATTAAGATTATTAAATTTTTCATATAATTCATTATATTTTTTATTGCCAATAACAACTATATTGTAGGGACAAATTTGTTTAATTTTCGTAGCTAAATCCGCTATTTTTTTATCAGAAAGTTTTTTACTATCAGTTACTCCTAAATCTCTGAGCAATTCTAAATTATTCTTATTGACATAAACACCTGCAATTACTAATGGTCCAAAAAAATCTCCTTTTCCAGACTCATCTGTCCCTATTAACTCATCAGGGAAAACTTCAATATCATCAAGATATTTCGACTTTTTCGTGTTATTTTTTTCTTTAAAATCTGGATTTTTATTACTATTAGTTATTATTCCTTCAACCAATGATAGTAATTCTAAATTTTTAACTTGAGATAAATCGAATCGAACACCTTTTTTGCCTTCAAATATTCTAATTATCCCTTTCTTTTCATTAATAACTAGACAAAACTGAATACCGTAATTAATTTCTTTATACTCTTTTATCAACCAACCTCTTTCTTCAGCACTCACCTTAAATTGTTCATACAAATCAAACTTATTATTGTCACTTGTCATTTTGTTCCCTCGCTAAGAATTTGACTTATATTGTTCTAATTATTTTAGCATATATAACCATATATACCTAATTTAACTCTTGTGGAATATTAATATATTAAGTGAAAAAATAGATTTTTGTAGTTCTTTGGAATCTATTTTAAAAGTATGTTTTCCAATTTTTAATTATAATCAAGGATGAGGGTAAAGTTGTAAATGCTTGATATAGTACAATGTTCAAATTTTGGTCGAATGGTTGAATATTTATTTGATGAGCCTCTGTCCTAATTACTAAATTCTCCATCTTAGACTCCTTTTGGTATTCCACAATAAAAAAACACCTACCCAAGGGTAAGTGTCTATTTAAACAATTTATTCAATTGTTTCATTGCTCTATTCTTATTCTTCTTCAGCTGTTCCATCGTTATCGACTTTATTTTTGGAGCTGGGCCATCAATGTCTTTAGTGATCTCTTTTGAACGTTGCTCCGCTGCTTCTGTGTCTGCATCATAGTATACCTCAATGAATTTAAGATGCTTTTTCACAACTCCACGTAATAGTTCATAATCAACCTTTTTTCGCTCTATAAAGTACTGCTGTAGCACTTCCACATCTTGTGTAGGTAAACTTCCCAATATTGACCAAAAACGCTCGTACGCCCTCTCTAAGCGGTTTATTTGACGTTTCCTGTTCTCTTTCTCCACAATAATCATTAAAGCGAGTCGTTCGGTTCCTTTAGTTGTACTTACATCTTCATCATAAGAGGTAACACCGTATGAAAACTCATACAATTCCTGAAAGTATTGTTCCGCTGATCGTTTTAAATACATGGCCAACTCTTTTGACGTCGCATCCTTCCACAAGCAATACATGGTGTTACGGATCCGCGCTTCCATCACTGGAACATCGTTATCTGATTCACTACTTATTTCATATCTTGTGCCTGCTGTAATGGCTGCTATTTGCTCTCCAAATTCTTCGCTGATTATTGCTAAGTTCACTGACCATTACCTCACTTTTCATAAAACCGTAATATTTTTAGAATTTCCGAATGTTTGTTATAAATATAATTTGCGCTATATTCTAATTCACTTGCTATTGATTCCAATGTCTTTCCTTCTACATATTTACGATATAAAATTCTTTGTTCCAATGAATCAAATTTAGAAACCAGCTGCTCAAACTGCGCTTTTCGTTCTACACAAAATTGTAATTGATTTTCTGTATCTTGCTTTTCTTGTTCATTCATTTCTGGATCCGTCAGTTTAAACTGTAGATACTCTAGCTTTTCCAACAAACTAGCATAATCTTTCAACCAAAATGCCATATTCCCACCACCTCTCAATCACTTTTTTAACTTACTTTCACAAAAACACCTACCGAAGTAAGTGTTTTATCTAATACATTCTAAATTAGTAGTCTTTTATAATTACCAAAAATAATTTCTTGGGGCATTCATTCGAGAAAACACTAACAACACCTCCCACACCTTGCCCCCACAAGCGGTCTAGGAGGAATAAGTATGGCCAGTATTCAAAGTTACACAAAAAACGGTAAGAAGTTCTACAAATTTCAAATTTATATTGGTACAGATCCACTCACTGGAAAACGTACAAAGACAACGAGAAGTGGATTTGCTACAAAAAAAGAAGCTCAACTCGCTCTATCTCGTTTACAGCTAGAGATAGAAAGAGGAGACTTCCGTAAAAAATCAATTGATACATTTAATGATATTTATGTTCTATGGATCGAGCAATACAAAAATACGGTTGAAGCTAGTACATTTGTCAAAACGACAGGCATATTTAAAAATCATATATTACCATCGATGGGTAACTATAAAATTGAAAAAGTAAATGTACAAACTTGTCAAAAGCATATAAATGAGTGGTTCAAGAAATTAAAGAAATATCGTACCGTGAAGTCGTACGCTTCAAAAGTGTTTGATTATGCGGTAACACTTGGAATAATTACCGACAATCCAATGAAAAGGGTTACGATGCCTAAAAGCCTGGACGTACCTAACGAGGATGAAAGCATTAATTATTACACGAAAGAGCAATTAATTCATTTCTTAAAATGCTTGGAGAACAAAAATAATTATAAAGCCTACACATTATTTAGATTGCTTTCTTTCAGTAGTATGCGTAAAGGAGAAGCACTAGCGTTACAATGGAACGATCTCAATTTTAAGGTTGGGGAAATCCGTATTAATAAGGCGTTAGCACGTGGTGAAAAAAATCAACTATATGTAAAGGCAACTAAAACAAAAGGCTCTATCCGTACAATTAAAATGGATAAAGTAACGATGGATATTTTAGACGTATGGAAAAAGCAACAGAAGCAAGATTATTTAAAGTTAGGGATCAATACATTAAAACCTAACCAACTTGTTTTCAGTAATGAACGCAATGAATATCTCCAGCCAACCAAAACACGGAAATGGATTGTGCAAGTTCAAGAAAAATATAATTTAGAAAAAATCACTACACATGGATTACGACATACCCATTGTTCGTTGTTATTTGAAGCTGGTGCAACAATAAAAGAAGTACAAGACCGCTTAGGACATACTGATGTTCAAACTACTATGAACATTTATACTCACGTAACAGAAAAAGCGAAAGAAGTTGCAGCCGAAAAGTTTGCAAAGTATATGGATTTTTAACTCTTAAAAAATGCCACTTTAAATGCCATCTATTGAAATTAAATGCCACTCAATGGCATAGACAAAATAAAAAACCCTTGATATACAAGGGTTTTGACGTTCATTGAAACTCAATGAAATCGTATTATGGAGACGGCGGGAGTCGAACCCGCGTCCAGAAACTCCAATACTTCAGCTTCTACGCGTGTAGTTTGCCTATTTACGATTCACGTAACATTATGCCGACAAACAGGCGTCTTGTACGCTAACCTGGAAATCTCTTGCCGGTGACTCAGGTGGCACCATCGACCGTATCCCACTAAAGTTGGGCCCCACGTTCTCTACATGGGCGATAGAGAGGCAGAGCGCTTACGAGCTTACGCTGCGAAAGCTAAGTTTTGTTGTTTGCCAGTTATTATATAACTTCCGTTGATGACGGAGCCGAGACCTCCGACGCGCGACCAAAGCTTGAACCATCCCTGTCGAATCCGTAACGTCCCCTTGAATATGAATCGAAGCAAGTAGCCTCGTTCAAGCAAAGGAGCTAGAATTTCTTCTAGTACGGTGGGAGCTAAAAGTACGCTTCCATGTAATCTGGCATTCAGTAATACTTATTATAAAGCAAATCTAGCTATAGTTCAAGTGTCCCGCAATGATAGAAAAAATTGGCTAGCTCACAATGATTTTCTTATTTCATAATCGCTTTCTAATACGGTTATTCATCTTGCTGTAGCATGATTTACAGTGTGTTTTGACTTTGGAGCAATTACGCAGATCGTTTTGTTTGATGGTAGCAAACTAGCTTTTTTTCGTTCGCTGACATTATTACGTTCCCCGAAAATAAATGCTCTCTATGTTCATAAGCATAAATTTTCGTCCTATAGTAAGAATGTTGATTTCCTTCTATATATGCAGAAAGTTCTTTATTATATGTCCTTTAGAACTCGCCCTGAGAATTCTATTCGTCCAAATACAAAAAGCTCACCATCTAAAAATAGTGAGCTTTCTAATATCTATTAATCTTGATTTTTTGCTTTGAAGGCACGTTCCATGTCGCGTTTTGCTTCTTTTTTGCGCATGTCGTTACGTTTGTCGTAATCCTTTTTCCCTTTGCCGACACCGATTAAGAGCTTGGCGTAGCCGTCTTTGATGTACATTTTTAATGGGACGATTGTGTAGCCGTCACGTTTTACGGCACCTACTAGCTCGCCAATTTGCTTTTTATGAAGCAGTAACTTGCGGGCGCGCAGTGGGTCATGGTTAAAGCGGTTGCCTTGTTCGAATGAGCTGACATGCATATTGTTGATCCATGCTTCGCCGCTCCGGATTTGTACATAGGATTCTTTTAGTTGAACCCTTCCTGCACGGATGGATTTAATTTCTGTGCCTGTGAGCACCATGCCCGCTTCAATTGTCTCTTCAATGAAGTAGTCGTGCCCGGCTTTTTTGTTTTGTGCTAATACTTTGCCAGTACCTTTTGCCATATTATTCACCCTCTACTTAAAGGATAAGCAGGCTCAACCTGCTTTTATTGATAAAGTGAAAGCACCCGCTTTAAATTGCTTTAAAGCGCTAATTGGTGCCTTCACCTATACTTTTACGTTATTTACGTTTTGGTTTTTTCTTTTTGTTTTTCTTGGCGACGCCCTCGTAGAACTTTTGCTTTTGCTTCACGCCTTTTTTAGGGCCTGGGCTTGAGCCATCTTTACGTCGTCCTCGTGGATCACGGTCGTTTTCACGTCGCTCTCCTTGTCCGCCTCGTCCTTCTTCATTGCGACCACTGCGACTGCCATGTCCGCCTCGTTCTTCTTCGTTGCGACCACTGTGACTGCCACGTCCACCTCGTTGTTCTTCGTTGCGACCACCGCGACTGCCACGTCCGCCTCGCTCTTCCCCATTGCGGCCACCTTTGCGGCCATTACGACCATCTTTGTTGTCGCTATAATTTTTGCGCGCGTGAATAACAGTAGGTGCTGCTTTTCGAGTTCGTCCATAAGACGTTACCATTCCGACGATTTCAAAGTCAATCGATGACTCCTCAATAATAACATTTGCTACACGGACTGTAACTTCATCACCAATACGGAATTGACGATTTGTACGTTCACCAATCATGATCATTTGACGATCATCAAAACGGTAATAGTCATCTGTCATATTGCTAATATGGACAAGTCCTTCAATCGTGTTTGGTAGCTCCACGAAAATCCCGAAGTTTGTAATGGATGAAACGATCCCTTCAAACTCTTCACCAATTTTATCGGACATATATTGTGCTTTTTTCAGTGCATCTGTATCGCGTTCTGCATCGACAGCACGGCGTTCACGTTCTGACGTATGGTCAGCAATTTCATCCATCGCCATACTCCACTGCGCAACCGTTTCTTTTGATGTATCTTTATTAATTAAATACGTACGAATTAAACGATGGACGATTAAGTCCGGATAACGTCGAATCGGTGACGTAAAGTGTGTATAGAAATCCGTTGATAAACCAAAGTGGCCTATGCTTTCAGGATAATATTTTGCCTGTTGCATCGAGCGTAGAAGCATCGTTGAAATAACAGGCTCCTCTGGCATGCCTTCAATGGCTTTTATTACATCCTGTAAAGCTTTCGGATGGACTGTGTTTCCTGTACCTTTGATTAAAATACCGAAGTTCGTGACAAATTCAAAGAAGCGTTGCAGCTTTTCTGGCTTTGGATCTTCGTGAATACGGTAAAGGAACGGTACATTCATCCAATGGAAATGCTCGGCTACCGTTTCATTGGCCGCTAGCATGAAATCTTCAATTAATTTTTCTGCGACTGTACGTTCACGTAATTCAATATCTACTGGCCAGCCATCTTCGTCCACGATCACTTTAGATTCTTTAAAGTCAAAGTCAATTGCACCACGCATTTCACGTTTAGTACGTAAAATTTTAGACAGCTCAGCCATATGTTTAAACATTGGTACTAGTGGCTCATAGCGGGCAATTAGCTCTGCGTCCTGCTCCTCTAAAATTTTGTAAACGTCTCTATATGTCATACGCTCAGTTGTTTTAATGACACTTTGGAAAATTTCATGAGAAATCACATTACCATTTGCATCAATAATCATTTCACAAGACAGTACTAGACGATCAACCTGTGGATTTAATGAACAGATTCCATTCGATAATCGATGCGGAATCATTGGAATAACGCGGTCTGTTAAATAAACACTCGTCGCACGATCATAAGCTTCAACATCTATTACAGAGCCTTGTGTTACATAATAACTAACATCTGCAATATGTACGCCAAGTTTATAAGTACCGTCTACATTTTTCGTTACGGTTACAGCATCATCCAAATCCTTCGCATCAGCTCCATCGATTGTCACAATCGTTTCATGGCGTAAATCACGGCGGCCTTCTAAATCAGCCTCTGTAATTTCATCTGGCACACGTTGCGCAGCAGCAACCACTTCTTCAGGGAATTCAGGTGGAATATCGTGCTTATATAAAATAGATAAAATGTCCACACCTGGATCATTTTTGTGCCCTAAAATCTTAGTAATATAGCCTGTTGCTGATTTTAAATCCTCTGGCCAAGTAGCTACCTCAACGACAACCTTGTGTCCGTCAACAGCTCCTAATGTATCTCCCTTAGCAATGAAAATATCCATCGGTAGTTTTTTGTCATCTAAAACAACAAAACCAAAGCCTCGATTAGCTTGGAACGTCCCAACAAAGCTCGTTTGTCCACGCTCTACTACCTTTGTCACTGTACCTTCACGACGATCACCGAATGATTCCTTTAAAACACGTATTAAAACGATATCGCCGTTAATCGCACCATTTATTTCATGCGGTGGAATGAAAACATCATCCATCCCCTCAATATCAGGTGTCACAAAGCCAAAACCTTTCGCATGTCCGATAAATTTACCTCGAAGTAAATTCATGCGCTCTGGCAGGCCATAACGATTGGAGCGAGAACGCACAACTAAGCCTTGCCCCTCCATACGTACTAACGTTTTCACTAATTCTTTAAATTCGTCAGCATCTTTAAAACCAAATACATCCTCGATTTCGCCAACGGTTAATGGTTTATATTCTTCTTCACCGAAAAAGTCGAGTAAACGACTTTGTAGTGTATCTTTCTGGTCTTTCATAATTTCCCTCCTTCATGAGAAAATCCTAACTATATTTTTATTGTGCCCAATTTAGGCTTTCTAAAAAGCGATAAATATCTTCATGTAACTGATCTTTTTCTTGATCTAACGTAATAACATGTTTTGAGTTTTCATACCACTTGATCTGTTTTTCAAGTGACTCAGTTTGATTATATATAATGTTGGCAGATTCTGTCTCAATTACCTCATCATTTGTCGCCTGCACGACAAAAATTGGTGCATAAATCATGTCAATTTCTTGACGTGTCCGAGCAATAAACTCTCGCAACTCTTGTAAAGATGGCATGCCTTTTTCAGCAATTAACCCAACTTCAGCTTCGATTTGCTCCTCATCTTTACCTTGGAACTTTTTATAGTCCCTCGCATATTTCAGTACACCTTGAAACATAACATCAGTTGTACGCATCGTCATTGGAGCACACATTGTCACTATACCTTTCACCGGGTTATTCAGCGCAACATTTAAAGCCATCACACCACCCAATGACAAGCCAGCAACAGCAATCTCCTCATAGCCCGCATCCTGCAACTGTTTATACGCGGCTACGACATCCTGCCACCAATCAGCAGGACCTGTTGTAATAAGTTCCTCAGGTTCCACACCGTGACCTTTATAATGAGGTGCTAATGTAGTATACCCTTTTTTCTCTAAAAATCTACCAAGCATCCGCACATCCGCCGAACTTCCCGTAAACCCATGCAATAATAAAACTGCCCTAGGTCCTGCCTGAAAGAAAAAAGGCTGTGATAACGATTTTTTCATTGCGAGCTCTCCTTCATCCAAATACATATACTATAACCATTATAGCCATACTGAAGCTTCCTCAAAAGTTTTGGCGATTGTTACATCTTTTATGAGATTTTATCGATTAATTCAGTGGTTTTTTTCAGCATTTTGATGGTCTTTCTGGCATTTTGGGATTCTATCCAAAGCTTTGAGGCTTCTATCCACGATTTTGGCTCTTCTATCCACGATTTTGAGGATTCTATCCACCATTTTGGCTCTTCTATCCACGCTTTTGATGGTTCTATCCACGATTTCGGGAATTCTATCCACGATTTCGGCTCTTCTATCCACGACTTTGAGAATTCTATCCATCATTTTGCGATTCGCGGGTATTTGCTTCGCTTCCGCGAGTATTTTTCTGCTTCGCGCGAGTATTCGCCTTGCTTCCGCGAGTATTTCCCTTCCCCGCGCGAGTATTCGCCTTGCTTCCGCGAGTATTTCCCTTCCCCGCGCGGGTATTCGCTTCGCTTCCGCGAGTATTTCCCTTCCCCGCCCGCGGGTATTCACTTTACTAAACTAACTATGTATTGTCATCCAAATAATTAGTACCATAAAAGAAAACGCCCAACCAGTAAAGGTTAGGCGATATATCTTCAACTATTAGATTTTTGTAATAGCGAGTGCTAAAATAAAGAATAATATTGCTAACACAATTGTTACACGATGAAGGATTAAATCCATACCACGTGCTTTTTGCTTTCCAAATAGTTGTTCAGCTCCACCCGAGATGGCACCTGACAAGCCTGCACTTTTACTAGATTGAAGTAATACTACAACGATCAACGCTATTGATACGATAACTAATGAAACTAATACTACTGTATGCATTCACTGCACCTCCCGAACTTCGAACATCACAACGTAATATATTATAACAAAAAAAGGTTCTCTTGACAAACTGAGATTAATAAATACCCTCATTCTCCCTCTGTTAGTTAGTTTTTCTAAAAATCAGCATACCATCTTGCTATCACATTATCCTATAATAGTTAAAAGTATAGTCATCACTAAAATTTCAAAAAAATGCCATTCATATAAGTTGATTGGCGCGGAGGCTTGATTACTCCTTGGGGATTAGCGACATAAAAGAGACCCTACGGAATAGAGGCACGAAGGCTAAGAGCACACGTCCTGTGATAACGCCTTCGTAACTAACATCCTGCTGCTGCCGCTACGTTGCACTACGCTTTCACATAAAAAACAACTGTTGCTGTCGCTTCGCTTTCGCACAAAAAACATCTGTTGCTGTCGCTTCGCTTTCGCACAAAAAACATCTGTTGCCCTAGGCGGCTATCGAAAGCCCTCAGGAAAGCTCTGAAATCAACCTCACGTTTTAGTGATGCGCCAAAAATGTAATGATAATGGGAGGAATTATGAAAAAGAGTATATTGCTGATTTTTTTACTTATTATTTTAAGCATGCTTAGCGCTTGCTCAGCTGCTATCAAGGCTGTCGAAGTATTATTACCAGAGAGAACTGAATCTGTAGAAGAGACTTCTATAGACCTTAAGGAGCCTACTAGCAAAGCACAATCAGTTGAGTTTTCTGCGGAGGACCTTTTTTCAACGACATTATTTAAGAAAGATCCTGCTTTGCTTCAGTTTTCAAAAAAAGTTGAGAAGCATATAACAAAATTTGATACAAACTTTACAATAGTTTATAAAGGAAAATTAGGTTGGGATGCATTTGAAAGACAACTAAATGATATTTATAACATAATTAATTTCGTAAATCCTTATACAGCAGGATACGTCGAAAATTACAATTGGGAAGCATGGGAAATAGATAATGGTTATGAAGTAGAATTTGATTTTACATATTTAACAGATGCCAAGAAGGAAAAGAAAGTAGATGCTTATGTAGAGAATTTTACAAATAAGTATATTACAAATGACATGGATGATTTTCATCGTGCTAAAGCCGTTAATGACTTTGTAGTACAACTAGCCACTTATTCTGGTGAAGATGCGTCAGAAGGTCAATCTGTTTATGAATTAGTCAGTAAAGAAACTGGTGTTTGCCAAGCTTATGCACTATTAGCCTACCGTTTATTTTTGGCGGCTGGTCTTGATGCTAAATATGTATATGGCTATAGCGATAATCAGCTTCATGCATGGAATTTAGTAAGTGTTAATGGTGATTGGTATCATGTTGATACGACTTGGAATGATGTTAATCCTGATGAACCATATGCTATTTCCTACGAATATTTTTTAGTGAATGACGAAAAACTAAGTGAAGATCATATATGGGCAAAAGATAACTATTTTGCGGCTACAAGCAATGCGTATGATTTTATGCATGATATGTGGTACGCAGATACTGTTGGCAATGTTATTTATTATAATAGCATGACCGATAGCATGTTATACGCCTATGATTTAGCAACAAAACAAAATAGACAAGTTACAGAAACATCCTGCTATTACCTGGCTGCTGCTGAAGATGCGATTTATTGCAGTGATTATGATAATGACGGCTTTTTAACAAAAATATTTATAAATGATGGCTCAGAAGAAGTGTTATTAGAGGAAGAGGTTCTAAACTTGTTCATTGATGATAAAGGGGTTTTGTTATACGAAACCATTGACGGTGAAAAATATTCACAAAATTTATAGCCATTTCAAGAATCTGCATGCTTCCAACATCAATGGATAGTAAGCAGATTCTACTTTCACCTCTATTCTTTAGCTCATCACCAAACGTGGGGTAATCTCCATTCCGACTGGGTGCTTTACTGGGGGGGCCACTATGTTGATCACGAAGGCTTTACCACAAGGCGTGATGCTTTTAGCCTTCGTTCCCCCTATTTGCTCGCTCCAGGGTCTCTCATTTTTGACGCTGTGACCTGTCCCCACTCCAATATTTAACAATATCCCCACAATATCATAACAATTAATTCATCGTAGCTTAACAACCTTCCTTTACACTTACTTGTGAATTGACCTTAAGGAGGAAAATCATGAAACACTCAAAAAAATGGAGTTCATTGTTGTTAGCAAGTGCAATTGCTTTATCTTCGATTAGTATCGCTCAACCGCAGGTACAAGCTGCTCAAGTAAAGAAGCCAACAAATGTGATTATGCTCGTGATGGATGGTAGTAGTAATAATGCCGTTACACTTTCTCGTTGGTATAAAGGTCAAAGTTTAGCGATGGATGAAATTTTATCAGGGGGCGTGCGTACATACTCTGCCGATTCAGCCATTACTGATTCAGCTCCTGCCGCTACTGCGTTAGCAACTGGCCATAAATCAAATGATAAATTTGTGGGTGTGTTACCGTCCGTTATTAATTCACCAGGGCTTAAGCAAATTCCCAAAGAGGATGCTTATAGACCAGTAGCCAATGTTTTAGAAGGAGCTAAACAACAGGGCAAGGCGACTGGATTGATTTCTACTTCGGAAATTCAGCATGCCACACCAGCAGGCTTTTCTGCACATGTTAATAATAGAAGCCAATATGATAACATCGCTGAGCAGCAAGTTTATCAAAACATTGATGTCGTATTAGGTGGTGGCTTTGAGTCTCTGGCACCTGGCACAACTAAAAATGCTCGAAAAGATGGCGAGAATTTAGTGGATGTCCTTAAAGAAAAAAATTATGACATCGTAAAAACGCGAAATGAGCTTCTAAATAGTAAATCGTCAAAAATTTGGGGAAGCTTTGCTCCAAGTGCTCTTGCCTACGATTTTGATCGTGCCAAAACAAAAGCATCTGAGCCAACTCTTGCTGAGATGACTAGTAAAGCTATTGATACGCTCAAAAAGGATGATGATGGTTTCTTCTTATTTGTAGAAGGTAGTAAAGTGGACTGGGCGGCTCATGCCAATGACACAATTGGCATGATTAGCGATATTTTATCGTTTGATGCTGCAGTTAAGGAAGCGGTTGATTTTGCAAAAGAAGATGGTAATACTATGGTCATAGCTGTTACAGACCACGGCAATAGTGGGATTACAATGGGTAATGCTAACACGACAAGTACTTATTCCAACACACCTGTTTCTGCCTATATCGATCCTCTAAAGAAAGCTAAAATGACAGTTGAAGGTGCGCTAAGCCAATTAAAAGAAGATAAATCAAATATTGTAGAAGTCGCTGCACTTTATGGATTAGATGATTTATCTGCAGACGAGCTTGCAACATTACAATTAGCTAAAGACCCCGGAGAAGAAATGGTAAAAATGCTTGCCAACCGTGCTAATATTGGCTTTACAACCGGTGGGCATACTGGTGATGATGTGTTTTTATACTCATTCGGACCATCTAAAATTACAGGCCTTGTAGAAAACACGGATTTAGCACATGCGATGGCAAAGTTTATGGACTTCGATTTAGATAAGCTTACAGATGATTTATATATACCGGCAACAAAAGCATTCACAGAAAAAGGCTACACATCTAAAATTGACTTAACTGATAAAGAAAACCCTAAATTTATTGCACAAAAAAATAATGTAACCGTTACAATCCCAGTTAATAAGAACAATGTAATATACGAACAAGACAAGACAGCAAAAACGCATACCTTTGACACAATCAATGTCTACAACGGTACTGAATTTTACGTTTCTAAAAAAGTTTTAAATGTAATCAAATAAGGGCTTTTACGAGGAGTTATTGACCACAAGCTTTCGCTGTAAGTTTCTTGTACTCGTTAAAGTGGGATAAAAATAAGGGTGCTATCATAAGTTGAGATGTTTAACTTGATGGTGGCACTTTTCTTTTTGCTCAAATTTGATTTTGCAACAGTCCTCAAAAGATTACCACTTCCATCATCTGCTTAACATTTTGTAGCTTCCATTTTGGTTATCCCCTTTTATATCTCATCACATTTCATACCAATATTTTCCGTGCGATTTACTTTGATTTTACTTTCATTTATTATGCTTTAAGTAATGAAAAAACGGATTGCTTCCGATGCCCTATAACGAAATTTAAGGATTTCTTAAGTACCAATGAAGCGGAAAAACAGCGATAATAAAGGTGGTTGTAATTTTAGTAAACTTCAAGTTGGGATGAGGAAATGTGTTTTTAAGATCATTTTCTTCCCTTATTTTAGTTACGTTCTCCTAAACCTTAATTTTACCTTAAATTAATCTTATGATTTTATGAATATCTAGTAATTTAGCAACATTTTTATCTACAATCCGTCAAAACAGTGTTAAAAATTTTATTAGGGTTTAAAATTAAATTTTAGAAAAAACTTGAAAAAATATCTATTTATTTAGTATATTTACAAAGTTATAATCTTTTTTCATTTTTAATTGGGGGTGGACCTATGCAATCCATTAAAAATAATGAGGTTTTACGTTTTATAGGCTTTACGTTATTTTACTTCATCATTTTAGCGCTCTTGTTTTTTATCCATGGCTTCCATGATATGAACGCAGGACCATTTATATATACGGAATTTTAAGAAAAGGAGATATAAACTATGTTAAGTATTTTAGAGGCTATTCAAAAAGTGGCACAACAGCATCCTCATCGAACTGCATATCAAACTAATAGTGATTCCTTAACGTATGGTGAGCTTTGGCATCTTTCTGATTGTGTAGCACAGTATTTAATGGCTCTTGATTTAAAAAGACAACAACCAATCGTCGTCTACGGGCATATGTCCCCTTTACAAATCGTTGCCTTTTTAGGAGCTGTAAAGGCAGGTCATCCTTATGTACCGGTTGATTCTTCTACACCGTCTGAAAGGTTACAAATTATAATAGAAGCTTCTCAGGCTTGTTTACTACTAAAAACTGAAGCACTAGGCTCAAACCAATCAGTCCCTGTAGTGGAAGTAAGTGATTTAGTTGCTCAAGCTACTAGCATTTCGACAGAACCTTCAACATGGGTTAAGGATCAAGAAATTCATTATATTATTTACACATCTGGTTCTACTGGTAAGCCAAAAGGTGTTCAAATTACAGCCGATAATTTAGCACATTTTGTTGCTTGGATGCATGAGCATTTCCCTTTACAGGAATCTGGTGTGTTTCTAAATCAAGCGCCTTATTCCTTTGATTTATCTGTGATGGATTTATATCCTGCACTCGTTAGTGGGCAAACACTATACGCAATTACGCAAGAGCAAATTGCTAATCCAAAAGCGTTATTTGAGTCATTAGCTTCATCTGGTATTCGCGTTTGGACTTCAACACCTTCCTTTGCGAAGATATGTTTAATGAACAAAGAATGGAATCAAGCGTTAATGCCTTCGTTAAATACGTTTTTATTCTGCGGAGAGGTTTTACCAGTATCCTTATCGAAAGAATTAATGCAACGCTTCCCACAAGCTTCTATTTTTAACTTATACGGTCCTACAGAAACAACCGTTGCCGTATCTTATGTAGAAGTAACAAAGGAACTTTTAGAGCAATTTGACCAATTACCAATCGCTCCTCTATCTGAGCCTAATCTATCCTTGCAAGAAGATGGCGAGATTATTATTTCTGGACCGACTGTAAGTGCAGGTTATCTTGGTGCGCCTGATTTAACACTTAAAGCATTTCCAACAATAGGGGATCAACGTATTTATAAAACTGGGGACGTTGGTTATGAAAAAGATGGCTATTTGTTCTTTTCTGGACGTAAAGATTTTCAGGTGAAACTGCATGGTTATCGTTTAGAAATCGAGGAGATTGAAAAACAAATTGGCAATCTTCCAGCTGTTGCTAGCTGTGTTGTTATACCTATTTCAAAAGATGGTGAAATTGTTTCACTAAGTGCGTTTGTTGTTCTTCGCGAGCCATTGACGGACTCTGCCTTCAAAATGACGAAGCAACTTAAAGCATTGTTAGCGGAGTATTTACCATCTTATATGATTCCGAAAACGTTCAAATACATTGACACTTTACCTTTAAATACTAACGGTAAAGTTGATCGTAAAGGATTGGCGGTTATGGAAACAGTATGACGGCTTATGGAAATATAATTTTTTTCATCATCATTGGTATTTTATTAATGCCAACCATTATTTTAGGACTACGTGGGAAATCAGCTAAACGCTATAATATCTTTATTTCGATTATCGTGTTAGCTCTTATTTTTGGTAACTCCACGCGTGGCTCAATTTCTCTTATACTATTTACAGTATTTCAGTTATTATTAATTGTCGTTTACCAAAAATATCGCTCACAGAAGAATAGCTCGTCCGTATTCGTAATTGCTGTACTGCTGTCCATTTTGCCACTTGTACTTGTGAAGGTTCTGCCTATGCTTGGCCTTAATAATTTATTTGGATTTTTAGGGGTATCCTATATAACCTTTAAATCGGTACAAATGATTTTAGAAACACGTGATGGCTTAATCAAGGATAAAATTTCAGTAGTTGAGCTTGCTTATTTCTTACTGTTCTTCCCAACAATAACTTCGGGACCTATTGATCGTTGGAGACGCTTTTATAAAGATATGCACACAGTGCCATCTGGTCAAGACTATCAAAAGCTACTGTTAAGTGGGATCAATTATATATTTGTAGGCTTTTTATATAAATTTATTTTGGCTTATTTAATATACAATTACACACTTATTTATTTACCAAATCAAACTTATAACTATTTGACACCTTTTCAAGGGCAAATAGCGTATATGTATATGTATAGTTTTTATCTATTTTTTGACTTTGCAGGTTATAGTGCTTTTGCAGTTGGTGTCAGTCGCATTATGGGTGTTCAAACGCCAATTAACTTTAACCGTCCATTCACGAGTCGCAATATTAAAGACTTTTGGAATCGTTGGCATATGAGTCTTTCATTCTGGTTCAGGGATTATGTTTATATGCGCTTTGTGCTTTGGATGACTAAGAAAAAATGGATTAAAAACAAATATACAGTTTCTTATCTTGGCTTCTTCTTACTGTTCTTTTTAATGGGTATTTGGCACGGTTTAGAATTGCACTATATTGTCTATGGTCTCTACCATGCCTTATTAATTATCTGTTTCGATAAATTTGAACGTTGGAATAAAAAGCGCAAGATTTGGCCGAAAAATAAATGGACTCATGCAATCGGCGTATTTATTACGTTTAATGCCATTTGCTTTGGTTTCTATATTTTTTCAGGAACATTATTTTAATAAATGGCTCTGTTCATGTTTTTATGAATACCACAGCCTAAACAATAAAGGAGATTTATAATATGGATAAACAACAAGTTTTAGAAATGTTAGTAGAATTATGCGAGGACGATATCATTTTAGAAAATCCAGATATCGATTTATTTGAAGAAGGACTTCTTGATTCATTCGGTACAATTAATTTATTAGTGGAAATTGAAAGCCGCTTTAATATCTCAGTGCCAATTACTGATTTCAACCGTGAGGAATGGAACACGCCAAATCGTATTGTAGCGGAATTAGCTGAAAGACAATGATTAAGAAAGGCTTTCTATCAATATTAATTGCTTTTGCTCTTTTTGCTGCCTTGATATTCTTCCCTAATTCCTGGATAAAAGCTTGGATTTCAGATGAAGATGTAGAGCAGGCAAAGACAAGTATGTCTCCATTAGTGTTCCAAGGGATGTATTTCCAGGAGCGAATGTTACAGGAGCCTAAAACTATGCCTTTATATGGCTCCTCAGAATTAAATCGTTTCGATCCTTTCCACCCTTATAATTATACTCGGGCTACAGATGCTCCGTATACGACATTTATGGTCGGGCGTGGTGGAATGCAGTCTATTACACACTTTTTAAATTTTGCTGCACAGGAAAAGAATTTAAAGGATAAGAAAATTGTTTTCATCATTTCTCCTCAATGGTTTACGAAAAAGGGAATGAATGAATTACACTTCTCTCCTAACTATTCGATGTTGCATGCTTATGATTTAGCATACAATAAGGACATTGACGAAGATCTTCGAAATCGAGGAATGAAACGCCTTCTTGAATTCGATACTGTTAATCGAGATGAGCTGCTTAAAACAATTTATGAATATAAATTATCTGGCGGTAAGGAAAAACCAATCATCGGGCGACTTGCCTTGATGGCAGGCCATGTCCAAAAGGCACTTTTAGAGAAAAAAGATTTATATTACTCGCTCTTCCCTCGTGAAGGAAGTAACTTAAAAAGCAATGACAAACTAGTTGCGGACCAAACATTCGAGCAGCAAATAGAAAATGCCGAGAAATATGGCGAGAAACGTGTTTCCAATGATTTAATGATTGAAAACAAATTTTATAAACGTCTTGTAAATGCTAATATTAAAAAGTTTGAAGGAATGCGCAAAAACGAAGATTATACGACTTCACCCGAATATGAGGATTTACAGCTTGTAATTGATATTTTAAAAGATGCTGGTGCAAAGCCACTATTTGTCTCTATTCCAGTAAATGGTCATTGGTATGACTACACTGAATATCCTGCGGATCGCCGTGAAAAATATTACGAAAAAATGGATCAGATATTGACTAAAAATGATGTTCCATATGTTGATTTCTCAGGCCATGACTATGATCCTTATTTCATTATGGATACGATTCATATCGCATGGAAAGGCTGGGTCTATCTAGACCAAGAGCTGGACAAATATTGGGCACAGAAATAATTGCATTGTTCTCATTTAAAGAACGTAGAGACAGTCTAAAGTGTTAATCACTGAAGACTGTCTTTTTTTTATGGCAATCAATATCCCTCCGGTACCCTCTTCTAACAACCCCTCTATATTTCCCTTGACTCTCCCCTTAACTGGACAGATATACTCATAAAGACAATAGGATAAAAAAGTATTGGAGATGAATCGATGTTTAAAATTAGCGAGTTTTCAAAGCTTAGCCAAGTATCTGTAAAGACATTACGTTACTATGACCAATTGAATTTGCTTAAGCCTGCTTATACTGACAAATTTACGGGATATCGGTATTACTCAGCTGACCAAATGTTTCAAATCCATCGTATTTTAGCGTTCAAAGAATTGGGGTTCTCCTTAGAGCAAATTCGTCAAATGATGGGAGAGAATATCTCTCTTGAGCAAATTAGAGGTATGTTCAGAATTAAGCAAAATGAGATTCAATCCATTTTGGATGCCGAAAACGCTAGACTGGCTCGCATAAAGGAAAGTCTGTGTAATATCGAGAACGAGGGAAAAGATGTAGCTTCACTTGATGTCGTTCTAAAAGAAATTAAGCCACAGCTCGTATTGTCTTATCGTAAAAAAGCATCGTTTAGACAAATCCCTGAGATGTTTCAAGAGCTGGATGATTATTTAGGAGTCTCTGGGCATTCTTCCTTGTCCCAAATGGTACTTTGGCATGGCTGTGAAGAGTGTGAGGATGCTATTGATATAGAGGTAGCTCGTTCGTTGACGTTCGATATACCGAGTTCCCCCCCTTTTACAGTAAAAAGATTGCCAGAAGCTCCGATGATGGCCACACTTGTCCATCATTGCTCGACAACAAGCCGCTGCACAGCAAGTACAGAGTTAGCATTATGGATTGAACGAAATGGATATCGCTTGAAGGACAATGAACCTCGCCGTGAAATCTGCATTCCTCATAAAAAATTAGACAATCCAGAATCCTACGTTGCAGAGGTTCAGATTGCTGTTGAAAGAGCTTAATTTTTGAATGGTAAGGAAGGAGATATTGCTTTGACTAAACACCAGAAGCTTTTGACTTTAAATTTATTTTTATTGACCTTTGTCCTTGGAACGAGTGAATTTGTCATTGTCGGGCTGCTATCCGAAGTGTCAACCGACTTAAATATCTCCATCTCTACAGCTGGCGCTCTCGTATCTACTTTCGCCATATCCTTTGCAATCGGCACGCCCATTTTAACAGCAATATCCAGCCGATTCTCAAAGTATCCGCTCATGCTTACATTAATCGTACTATTTATTGCAGGTAATAGTTTATCCGCTTTATCGGCAACGTATGGGCTACTTATTGTATCGAGAATACTTACAGCTGTTGTGACAGGGATTTTAATTGCACTTGCAATGGCAGTCGCTAGCGAGGTAATGCCAACTAAAAAGAGAGGACCTGTTATTTCGATCATCTTTACCGGCTTTACTATAGCTAGTGTAATTGGAGTGCCGATTGGTACCTATATTGGACAATTAGGTGGCTGGCGAATGACCTTTTGGTTTACCGCCCTATTGGGGATTATTTCGTTCATTGCTAGCTCTGCTACAATACCTAAAGGACTAACTGGAGCAAAAAGCTCTTTAAAAAAACAACTTGGCTTATTAACTAATTCGCGTATTATCATAGCATTCTTTATTCCAGCTTTAAGCATTGGAGCTACATATACCGTATACACTTATCTAACCCCTCTATTACTTGACGTACTAGTTGTCCCGGAACGATCTATTAGTCTAGTATTCTTGCTTTACGGGGTAGTATCTATCTTTAGTACGATAATAGGTGGAAAATTGGTAACGCGTAATGGAATCGGCAAGCTTCGATATATATTTCTTATACAAGCCGTGATTCTTTGGTTATTTTATATTTCATCAACGTCCATTGTTTTTGGACTGTTGAACATATCTTTTATAGCCCTTATTGTATATACAATGAACTCCACCATGCAATTGTATTTTATTGATTTGGCGGATAAACACTATCCATCTGCGAAAGATTTAGCTTCATCGTTAACTCCTGTCTCTTTAAACGTTGGTATTGCACTTGGTTCAACTCTTGGAGGATTTGTCACAACGAATATGAAACTTATTGATGTATCCTGGTTCGGAGGAATTGTAGCAATCGTTGCCTCATTGCTAACATTTATCAGCTATCATTTAGATCAAAAAAGTTCTACTCAAACGAAATGTAATGTTTAACAAAATAACCCTTCCTTAAAAACAATTAAGGAAAGGTTATTCTTACATGAATTCATTTTAACTTGCTTCACCATAGAAAGTTAGAGATGATATTTTATTAAACGCATATCCTGTAGAAAAGTTGATTGGAGTGGAGACTGGGCGACTCCTTAGGGATTAGCAATAGAGGAACGAAGGCTAAAACCATCACCTCCTGTGATAACGCCTTCGTGACCAACATCGTGCTGTTGCTGTCGCTTCGTTGCACTACGCTTTTGCACAGAATGAAACCCTTTTGCTGACGCTTCGTTAGCACTACGCTTTCGCGCAAAAAACATCTGTTGCCCCAAGCGGCTCATTGGACGCCCCCAGGAAGCTTTGCTCTGTGCGAAAGCGAAGCGGCAGCAACAAATGTTTATCTGTGCGAAAGCGAAGCGGCAGCAACAGCTACCCATCTGATAATCCAATCAAAAAATACTCCAACGTTTGCGGTGTACGCTCCAGAATTTCAATAGCTTCCTTCATATTAAAATTCATGCTACTGCCCCCCTTCTTCGTTACAAATGAACTCGAAGTCCCTCTTGTTTAAGGCTATTTCAAGACCTTCTTAATCCGTTATTCATATATCATAACCCAATATTTTTCCTTATCCCCTTCTTCATTTACCTTCTTCCAACCATTCTTCTCATAAAATTTCAAAGCTTTATGATTTTCGGATACACATTTTAATCTTAACGGTTTATTCATTTTTTTAATGGAGGCATTTAGTAAGTGACCCCCTACACCTTTACCTAAGAAATCTGGATGAATAAATAAATTATGAATGAAGTTATCTGGCAAGTATAATGAAGCAAATCCAAGTATATGATGGTCCTCTTCCGCTACAATTATATGCTCTCCTATAGTATCTTTATCAAAATCGTCTAAAGTCAATTCTTCTAAAGCAGCCCAATGGAAATTTTTACGCCGCGATTCCAGATAGATTATTCTTAATTCTGGGTAATCTAATTCATTCGCTTCTCTAATATTCACATGCTCACCTTTGCTTTCATAATAATTTTAAGTGACTAATCAATTAAGCCTCGGCATAATTGCGTCCGGAGGCTTTTGGCAAACAAATGTTTTTTGTGTGAAAGCGAAGCGACAGCAACAGCACGATGTTGGTCACTAAGTCATGTGTTGTTGCTGTCGCTACAAAAGACATTTGCTAAAAGGAGTCAAATGAAAAAAGTCTAAGTTCATCAGCATCATCGGAAAACTGGATTAATCTCTCAAACTTCAAACCTACTTTTTCAAGTAGCTTGGCTGAAGCGTCATTATCTTGAGTTGTGATAGCTACAATACGATTTAACCCTAGTATATCTATACCATATGCCAATGTTGCTGAGGCTGCTTCATAGGCGTATCCTTTTCCCCAATACTTAGGTAGAAAAGCGAAGCCAATATCCACATCTTCTAGCGACTCTCTTTTAACTAAACCACAAATTCCAAGGGGGGTTTGATCTTCTTTTCTTTCAACTAAATAAAGACAAAATCCAAATTGCTCATACATGCGAATTGGTCCGTTTTCTATATATTCACATGCATCCTCTACTGTTCTCAATCCGCGATCACCGATGAACTGCAACCATGAAGGATCATTCATTAACTCAAGGATAAAATCCGCATCATCTGTTGTTTGTAAGCGAAGGGTAAGTCGTTCAGTTTCAAAAATTTTCATCGTAATTCTCCTTTCAGTATTGTTTTCCCCTATATGTAACTTATGTTTTGAATTAAATATATAATAACGGACTAAACATTGCACTTGCATTGCCTTTCAGAAGAGTAGATCCATTTTCTCTGGTTTATCGTATATAAATGAAATAAACACATCCATTCCAGTAAAAGCATTTCAAGGATTTTACCAATTTTTTGTCGAATAATAATCTATAGAGCAATTTGCCTTTTTTATTAAAGGCAGCAAATTTATAAAAGGTGAGGTTGTTTTTTGAGAAATAAATATTTAATTTTTAGTATCCTATCAATATTATTTTTGTCATTTCTTTCAGGCTGTGCTAATCAAAATGATACAGAATCAGCGACTATTTCAACTAATACTGATTCTAAATATGTGAGTACTTTCAAAGATTTAAATTTAGGTATACTATTTGACTATAATTTCAAATTAAATAATGCTGATAAAAGTTGGGTTGATCTTTGGGTTGAAAGTTACAAGGATGGGCAATTGGAATCTGATTCACTAATGACACTATCTTATGGGCAAAGTCCAAACAAAGTAGAGAAAGGTAATATTGGGTTTGGAATAATAAAGAATGATGATGCTGAATCATTTGCTTTTCTTTACGCACCAAGTGTTAAATCATTCCCTCAAAAAATCGACAAAATTCAATCCACTGAAGGTATTGTTAGTGGATGGTACTCTGCACTTGGAGATGAAACCGTAAAATTAAAATTAAATGAAACTTATGTATTGGCTGTATACAGAGAATCAAAAGGAAACTCTTTACAAACATATGACTTGCAGGACGAGAATGAAGTAAAGAAAATGATAGATGATGTCCGTCTTGTATATTTATTAAAATTAAAAATTCATAATGAATCTAATTGAAGCTAATTTCAAGAGCATCTAAGGTGAAGCTTTAATCATAGTTTGAATTTTATCCTGCCTGAGCGGTTCTCTCGGGACCTGATCACTTCTCTTTGGAACCCGATCACTTTGCCAAAATCTACCCCAACCAACAACAAAAAATCGCCTCAAAAGTATATAAATACTTTTGAGGCGATACCAGTAAAGCTACTAAGTAATAGCTTATTTTAAGTTATAGAATGAATTTAAACCAAGGTACTCAGCTGTTGCACCAAGTTGATCTTCGATGCGAAGAAGTTGGTTGTATTTAGCTACGCGGTCTGTACGAGATGGAGCACCTGTTTTAATTTGACCAGCGTTAGTTGCAACTGCGATATCAGCAATTGTTGCATCCTCAGATTCACCAGAACGATGTGAGATAACTGCTGTGTAACCAGCGCGTTTTGCCATTTCGATTGCTTCGAATGTTTCTGTTAACGTACCGATTTGGTTTACTTTGATAAGGATTGCATTACCAACACCTTGCTCAATACCAGCCGCTAATTTTTTCGTATTTGTTACGAATAGATCGTCGCCTACTAATTGTACGCGAGCGCCAATGCGATCTGTTAATAATTTGTGTCCAGCCCAGTCGTTTTCGTCTAAGCCATCTTCAATTGAGATGATTGGGTATTTAGCAGTTAATTCCTCGTACCAGTCAACCATTTCTTCAGAAGTTTTGACAACACCTTCACCGTCTAAGTGATATTTGCCATCTTCTTTATTGAATAATTCAGATGACGCAACGTCCATTGCAAGTTTCACTTCTTCACCTGGTTTATAGCCAGCTTTTTCGATTGCTTCTAAAATTACAGTAATGGCTTCTTCGTTAGAACCAAGGTTTGGTGCGAAACCACCTTCGTCACCTACAGCTGTGTTATAGCCTTTCGCTTTAAGCACTGCTTTTAAGTTGTGGAAGATTTCAGCGCCCATACGTAATGCATGGCGGAATGATTCTGCTCCTACAGGCATTACCATGAATTCTTGAATGTCTACGTTGTTGTCAGCGTGAGCGCCACCATTTATGATGTTCATCATTGGTACTGGTAGTTGTTTTGCGTTAAATCCGCCAAGATATTGATAAAGAGGTACATCTAAATAATCTGCCGCAGCATGTGCAACTGCCATTGATACACCTAGAATGGCGTTGGCACCTAGTTTACCTTTGTTTTCCGTGCCATCTAGCTCGATTAAAGCTTTGTCGATGACTACTTGATCAAGAACTGAGTAGTTACCTTCTAGCTCTTGAGCAATAATTGTGTTTACATTTTCAACTGCTTTTAATACACCTTTGCCTAGGTAACGAGATTTGTCACCGTCGCGTAATTCTACTGCCTCATATTCACCTGTAGATGCACCTGATGGTACGATTGAGCGTCCAAAAGCGCCTGATTCTGTAAATACTTCAACTTCTACCGTTGGATTCCCACGTGAGTCTAAAACTTCGCGCGCATAAATTTGTGTAATAAATGGCATAATTAATTCTCCTCTTTTTCAATTAATGATTGACCTGTCATTTCAGAAGGTTGTGACACCTCTAATAATTCTAACATGGTTGGCGCCAAATCGGCTAAAATGCCACCATTTCTTAACATTAAATTTGGTTTTGTCACAATTACTGGAACAGGATTTGTTGTATGAGCTGTCATTGGAGCCCCTTCTAAAGTAAGAACTTCATCAGAGTTACCATGGTCAGCTGTAATAATAGCTGCGCCACCTTTTGCAAGGAGTGCATCTACTACTTTACCAAGACATTCATCGACTGTTTCAATGGCCTTGATTGTTGGCTCTAACATTCCGCTATGCCCAACCATATCAGGGTTAGCGAAATTAAGAATAATGCCATCAAATTTATCGGCCGCAATCTCTGCAAGCAATGCTTCTGTTACCTCGTAAGCACTCATTTCAGGTTTTAAATCGTATGTTGCAACTTTTGGAGATGCAATTAAAATACGCTCTTCCCCTTCAAATTTCTCCTCACGACCACCACTCATAAAGAATGTAACATGGGGATACTTTTCTGTTTCTGCAATACGAAGCTGTGTTTTGCCATTAGAAGCTAACACTTCACCAATCGTATTTTTTAAGTTGTCGTTTTCATACGCAACTTGCGCATGCACTTCATCACTGTAGTGTGTGAATGATACAAATTTTAAATTCTTTGGTTGCTTATCTGATAATGCAAAGCCATCAAATTCATTATTTGTAAACACTTTCGACAGCTGAATTGCACGGTCAGGGCGGAAGTTGAAGAAAATAACAGCGTCATTATCGTCAATTGTTGCCACTGCTTCTCCATGCTCTTGAACGCTAAATGGAATAACAAACTCATCTGTTACATCATGCTCATATGATGCCGCTACGCCACTTGCCGCGCTGTCAGCTGTTTGACCAACACCATCTACTAGTACATTGTACGTAAGGGCTACACGATCCCAACGTTTATCACGATCCATTACATAATAACGACCATGAATAGAAGCAAATTGACCTACGCCAATGTCCTTCATTTGTTTTTCAGTTTCTTCAATATAGCCTAGAGCTGTTGATGGTCCAACATCACGACCATCTAAGAAACCATGTACAAAGACTTTGTCTAAGCCTTGTTGTTTAGCAAGCTTTAATAGTGCAAACATATGCTCATAATGGCTATGTACGCCACCATCTGAAAGTAAGCCCATAATATGAAGCTTAGATTGATGAGCTTTAGCATGTGCTATTGCATCCAAAAATGCTTTATTCGTAAAGAAATCTCCTTCACGAATAGATTTGTTTAAGCGTGTTAAGCTTTGGTAGACAATACGTCCAGCACCTATATTTAGGTGTCCAACTTCAGAGTTCCCCATTTGACCTTCAGGTAACCCCACTGCTTCACCAGCTGCAGTTAATGTTGAATGCGAGAACTCATTCCAAAAACGATCGAAGTTAGGTTTGTTAGCTTGGGCTACTGCATTTCCGAACGTTTCGTCGCGAAATGCAAAGCCATCTAGAATAATTAATGCTACTGGCTTTTTAGGCATTAGCTGCCGCCTCCAATAATTTTAAATATGATTCTGGTTGTAAACTTGCTCCACCAACTAAAGCGCCATCGATATGTTCTTTTGATAATAATTCCTGAATGTTTTCAGGTTTTACGCTACCGCCGTATTGAATACGTACAGCATTGGCCGTTTCAGCATTATATAATTCCTTCACTACTGCACGAATTGCTCCACATACTTGGTTAGCATCTTCTGCTGTAGCTGTTTTACCTGTACCGATTGCCCAAATAGGTTCATAAGCGATCACCATATGCTCTACTTCTTGTGCTCCAAATCCTGCAAGTGCTGCTGTAATTTGATGAGCAACCTTTTGCTCAGTAGTCCCCGCTTCACGTTCCTCAAGCGTTTCTCCACAGCAAATAATTGGTACGATATTATGCGCCAATGCTGCAGCAACCTTTTTATTGATGGCTTCATCTGTTTCGTTATAATATTCACGTCGTTCAGAGTGTCCTAAAATAACATAGTCTACTTCCACGCTTGCTAGCTGAGCTGGACTAATTTCCCCAGTGAATGCACCTTCGTTTTCATAGTGCATCGTTTGAGCACCAATTGCTAGCTCAGATTCACTAGCAACTTGCACAAGCGTAGGTAGGTAAAGTGCTGGTGCACAAACAACAGCGTCTACTTTATCATTTGAAGGAAGTTTGTCCTGTACCGCATCGACAAATTGGATAGCCTCTTCAAATGATTTATACATTTTCCAGTTACCTGCAATAATTGGTTTACGCATCGTTATTGCCTCCTATGTTTTTTTATTTTAAACAGTTTTACTTATCGTTTAATGCCACAATTCCAGGAAGCTCTTTCCCTTCCATTAATTCAAGTGAGGCACCGCCACCTGTAGAAATATGGTCCATTTTATCGGCAACTTCAAATTTTTCTACTGCCGCTGCAGAATCCCCGCCACCAATAACTGTATAACCAGTTGTTGTTGCCATAGCGTCAGCTACAGTTTTTGTACCATTCGCGAATTTATCCATTTCAAAGACACCCATTGGTCCATTCCAAATGATTAATTTAGAATTTTTAATAACTTCTGCATAGTTAGCAGCTGTTTTTGGACCGATATCTAAGCCCATCCAGTCAGCTGGAATAGCGTCTACATCGACAATTTGTGTTTCAGCATCTTTTGAAAATTCGCTTGCGACTACGGCATCGATTGGCATATGTAATTGCACGCCTTTTGCCTTTGCTTTTTCAATAAAGGATTTTGCTAAATCGATTTTATCTTCTTCTAATAAAGATTTACCGATATCATAGCCTTGCGCTTTAATGAATGTGAATGATAAACCGCCCCCGATAATTAGGTGGTCTACTTTTTCTAATAAGCTTTCAATCACACCAATTTTGTCTTTAACTTTGGCACCACCGATAATTGCTGTAAATGGACGCTCTGGGTTAGATAATGCTTTACCTAGCACATCTAATTCCTTTTGCATAAGGAAGCCAGATACTGCTGGTACATACTTGGCAATTCCTTCAGTTGACGCGTGTGCACGGTGGGCTGCACCGAACGCATCATTGACATAAACGTCCGCTAATTTTGCAAATTGCTCTGCTAATGCTGGATCATTTTTCTCTTCGCCAGCGTGGAAGCGAACATTTTCAAGAAGAATAATGTCACCATTTTGCATATTTGCAACCGCTTCTTCTACCTCTTGACCAATTGACTCATCTAATTTCGTAACAGGTTTACCCATTAATTCAGCTAAACGTACACCGACTGCAGTTAGGCGCATATCCTCTTTTACTTCACCCTTTGGACGTCCTAAGTGAGAAGCTAAAATTACTTTGGCACCTTGTTCCACTAAATATTCAATTGTAGGAATTGCTGCTCGAATACGTGTTTCGTCAGTAATCGCACCATCTGCCATCGGTACATTAAAATCAACACGTACAAATACACGCTTACCTTTTACATCAATATCTTTCATCGTCTTCTTATTTAACATGAAGAAACCCCCTTCAAAGTTCTTAGTCATGAATTACCTGGATTCACCCATCTTGGCTCCTCACATCATTCACTTAACTGTATTAGATAAAAATAGTTGATCCATCATCACATAGGATTAATTCTGTTTAATAAGCCTTTTCAGAAAAGCGCTCAGAACGGAAATCAACCCACGTTATGGTGAAGTACCCTTTTACTTGCTTATATAGTAGCAAAAGTCACGTTCTATGTCTTGCGATTACATAACCAGTCACATGACCGCCTTATATTTCGTATCAATTTCGCCTTGGCGTAATTGCGTCCGGATTTTGAATTGTGCCCGCACAATTCATTCCTTTCAAAATCCGTGACATCCGCCGGAGGCTTTATCTTCATTCAGTAAGTGTTTGGACACCTACTAAAAAGGAAGCACATCTCCATTCATCACCACCTTCTGAGGTGGGTGTATTCTGTAACTGACGTTTCACTTACGTTACAAAAGACATTTGCTGAATGAAGATAAAAAGGAGTAAGGGTAAATTTCCCTTACTCCCATTACCCTTGTATATTATATCTTCTAGATATTATAAAGGCTATACTTTTTGTGCGCAAAAAGCAGTATTATGTCACACTTTTTACTTAAGTTATCGAATTATGACACTTATTTAGTGTTTAATCCTTTATCTGCGATATATAAAGCTAAGTCCATTAAACGAGTAGAGTAACCAATTTCGTTATCATACCATGCTAGAACTTTTACCATACTATTTTCTAATACCATTGTAGAAAGACCATCTACAGTCGAAGAGTTATGGTTACCATTGTAGTCAATTGAAACTAATGGTAATTCATTGTAACCTAAAATGCCTTTAAGTTCGTTTTCTGAAGCTTCTTTTAACGCCGCATTAATGGCTTCTTTTGTTACTTCTGCTTTTAGCTCCACTACTAAGTCAACACATGAAACGTTTGGTGTCGGTACACGCATAGAGAAGCCATCTAGTTTACCTTTTAAGTGAGGTAATACTTTTGAAACTGCAACTGCTGCACCTGTTGTTGTTGGAATCATTGACACTGCACCAGCACGTGCGCGACGTGGGTCAGAGTGCGGGAAGTCAAGGATACGTTGATCGTTTGTATATGAGTGAATTGTTGTCATCATACCACGCTCAATGCCAAATTTTTCATCAAGTATTTTTGCAACTGGCGCTAGACAGTTCGTTGTACAAGAAGCGTTTGAAATAACATCGTCTGTTTCAGGGTTGTAATCCTCATGGTTAACACCCATAACAAACGTTGGCATTTCGCCTTTCGCTGGGGCTGAAAGAATAGCTTTTTTAGCTCCTGCTTGAATATGTTTACCTACTTCTTCCATTGAGCGGAATCTACCTGTACATTCAAGTACTACATCAACACCTAGTTCGCCCCAAGGTAAATTAGCAGGATCTTTCTCAGCATAAACTTTAATGTTTTTTCCATTTACTACGAAAGAATCGCCGTCTGCATAAACATCAGCATCGTAGATACCATGTACTGAATCATAAGTTAATAAGTGTGCAAGTTGACCTGCATCTGTTAGGTCATTTACTGCCACCACTTCGAATTCATCGTGCTTCATAGCTTCACGAAATACTAATCGTCCAATACGTCCAAATCCATTAATCGCTAATTTTAATGCCATTGTCAATTCCTCCAATATTGTTTAAATAATTAATTTTGCCTCGGACATTTATAATATCCGCAATTGGCTTTATTCTCATTCAGAGAGTGTTGTAGCACCCGCTGAAATATGAGTTCCAAGTTAATTTATTAAGAAGATAAACTTTCGGCGATAGCTTTTGCCGCTACCTCATCCGTTATAAAAATGGTTTGCTTTGGTGCTACCTTAAAGTACGATAGCATCGCCTTCACTTTTTGTTTACCAGCAGCGACTGCAATGACTTGCTTACTTCTTTGCACTTGCTCAAACTGAATACCGATTGTTCGAATTCGATGTACAATTTCGCCTTCTGCATTGAAATAATAACCAAATGCTTCACTAACTGCACCCATTTCTTCGAGTATCCGTAAATCCTCCGGCGATGAATTACGACGAACAGCCATTTCTTCTGCCGAGCCAATACCATGAATAACACAATCTGCATGATCATAATAATTCATCATTTCAGTTACCATTGGCTCTGTTAACATTGCTTGATAGGCCTGCTCACTTAAATGCTCCGGTAAAAATAATGTGCGATACTGTGCATCCATCTGCATGGCAAATGTTGAGACAAGTGTATTGGCTTGCATTTGCATTTCATGCCCAATACCTCCACGAGCAGCAACAAATGTGATGTTGTTTGCATCAGCTGGCTGTAAAAATTGCGCGAGTGATGCAACCGACTTGCCACCAGTAACAGCTACTATTTGATCATCAAAGGTTGTTGACATAAATTGCTGTGCTGCCTCTTTTCCAAGCAATGTTAATATCGTATCGTCTTCATTGTAATCACCTGGAACAACAATTACATGCTGGAAGCCAAAATGGTTTTTCAATGATTTAGCTAGCTGTGTAAGACCAGACCATTCATAGACTAGTGCTCGTAGCTTATCTATAACTACTTCACCTTCGTCTGTACATACCATGCCCGACTTTTGAGAATCTAATAACCCTTGCTCGCGTAAAATATCCGTTTCTTTACGAATTTCTCGTTCAGTCATTTTAAGTGAATCTGCAAGTGTCCGACGCCCTATTGGCTGCATAAGCTGAACTGTTTGCAAAATACGATATCTCGATTGTAGAAGCGGATACATTTCTGGAAGTAGCCTTTGCTGTGCCTCAGGTACAGATAACATATTAATCTACTCCCTTTTTAATAGCGGTGGGTTATTTTTCATCCCACCATTTAAAATTATGTCCCACTTACAATTTCATTATAATACGCTTTATAAATAATGTAAAGTAACAAAAAACTTGTTTAATTTACAATAAAGCCGTTTAAAATAATAAATTTGTTTAGTACGAGGAAGAATTATTTGAAGTGGAATGAAGCTCTCAATTCTTCAACTATGAAAACGTTGAATAATATGGAACCATTTTACAATTCATTCGTATTAATAGATAATTGGATATATCAGAAAAATAGTTAGCTCACATATATAAGGGAGGGTTTCAAATTGAATAACTCTATTTCGAAGGCTTTAGAATGTCCAAAATGCCGAGGGAAGGAATTGGGGAAAGGTAAGCAAAATGGATATGGAGTAATCCATCCTGAAAATAAGATGAGTATAGGTTCAGCTGTTGAATTCATCATTTGCACAGAATGTGGATTTATAATCGAAAGCTATGTAAAAAAACCGGAGAAATTTAAGGGTACAATTTTTTGAGGAAATATTGTAAATAAAACCTAAAAGGAATTTTTTTATTAAAACACTCTGGAATTAGCGTTCATTGTATGTAGACACATAAAGGACTATTTATTTTATGTATAGTGGCCTAATTGTGAATACGCTAAAGTTTAAATTAGCTTTTTTTGCAAAAGACAATTGCAAAAAGAAAGGATTAGGTGATTGGAGTGGAGGCTGGGCGACTCCTTGGGGATCAGCAATAGAGGAACGAAGGCTAAAACCATCACCTCCTGTGATAACGCCTTCGTGACCAACATCGTGTTGGCCCGAGACCCTGGAGCGAGCAACGCGAGTGAAGCGGCTCATCGGACGCCCCCAGGAAAGCGCCCAGCCGGAACGGAAATCAACCACACGTTATGCTGATGAGTCTGATAAATATAAATATCGTGTTGTTTCTAGTATTAATGAAAAACTCGTAGCCAATTAGACATGGCTACGAGTTTTTTGTTAGCTTATTTTGTGTAAGATAAAATTGCGTTTTTCTTAAATCCGCATAAAGCTTTTGTTGCTTCACTTTTATTTGTGTATTCAAAAATACGAACGTCCTTTTTCTCAAATACTGTAATAACCCACATGGTGAATTCTCCCTTCAACTATACGTTTTTGTAATATAACAATCACTAAAAATGTGATGCAATTGATAAACTGTTTTATAACAACCTCTTACTGATTCCTATTCTACTCTTATTTTTTTAAAAATAAAGCCAAATGTGAAGGTCTTCACAAACTGTTCAAATTCTAAACGCTTTCATTGAACAATTTGTGAATTGTGGTTATTACCGCTAAAAATTCGGGTAAAGTAACTATCAATTTTGTCGATGCTGGTCACTCAGTCTTGTGTTGTTGTTGTTGTTGTTGTTGTTGCTTTCGCACAGATAAATTGCCATAAGACGTGGCGTTCTTAGCCTGAGTTCCTCTTTTCAGTGGATGTTTGGACACACTCTGAAAGAAATTAAAAAATTCCGCTCCTTCCTCACTGCTACATACATAGCAAGAAAAATGCGAAATTTTTAAGGTTCATCTATTGTTTTGTCTCATTAAACGTGCGATTTGTTGCTCATTTGTATGTTCGATTTCTTCTAATTTTTGAATTACTAATTGTTGTCTATCATTAGAATGATTCTGGCTTAACTTCTTCTTACCTTCCATACTTAAGATTTTTAATTTAAAGCCTTGAACTCCTTTGTTTAGATTGCTTACAAGCTGATCATCTACCTGAGTTAAGCTATATGTGCTGGTATGATGTTCATATTTTTTAATCATGTTGTTAAAGGATTGTATCAATTCATCATCGTGTTCAATAAGCTCGATTTCTCCATAAATATGTACTGCTACATAATTCCATGTTGGGACAGCTTGATTTGTTTCATACCACGAGGGAGATATGTAGCAATGTGGCCCATGAAATATTGCTAAAACCTGTTGATTTTCAATATCCTTCCATTGAGGATTTCCTTTTGCAAAATGCCCAATTAAACAGTCCTTAGTGTCATTCAACAACAACGGGAGATGTGTAGCAACTGGCATTCCTTCCTGAGTTGAAAAGAGTGTTGCAAAACTGTTCTCCTGAATCACTTCTATCATCTCGGATCTATCCTTCATTTTAAAAGCTGCTGGTACGTACATAAGCAACTCCCCCTTTGTTATTCGCTACACAAATGCTCCATAAGTGTTGCGTAATCCAAATTGCCGTATTGTATTACTTGCCCATCCTTTTCTACTACCGGAATCATTAACATATACTTTTCATGTATGCTCTCATCTTCTTCAATATTAATAATTTCAAGATCGAAATCTATATCTTCCTGTACGAGCTTTAAAGTATGCAGTCCCTCTACACAAAGTCCACAATTATCTCGACTAAAAAATTTCACGTCCAATTACAGCACCTCCCTTAAGAGCTATTATAAAACGAAACAGCTATTAATAACCAAGATACTGTAATGACACCTTTTGTTTATTGTTTAATTGTTTCAGAATCTTTTTTTACAACATTGGTATTCTTGCCAATAATTACGGACGCCACAACAATGAATGCTATTACAATAGTAAATAATGTAATAGGTTCATTGAGAAATAAAGCTGCAAAAATAATCATTAAAAATGGCTGTAAATATTGAATTTGGCTTACTCTTGAAATGCCTCCCATAGCCATTCCACCATACCAGGCTACATATGCTAAAAATTGACTCACAATAGCAAGATACAGAAAGCTAATCCAAGCTTTTAAAGGAGCATGCAACATCTCAACTGATACGTTTAGTAACACTGGAATAATAAGAAAAGGAGTAGCAATTATAATTGCCCAAGCAATTACTTGCCAGCTTCCTAATTCTCGTGCTAGTACCCCTCCTTCAGCATAGCTAAGTCCGAGTATAATGACTGCTGCCAATAATGCTAAATCTGCAACATGTAATTGGCCCAGTCCAAGATACATAGCGTAAATTATTACTGCCAATGCGCCAACTATACTTGATATCCAAAATTTAATGGACGGAATTTCGCCTCCCCTTATCATTGCAAACCCCGCTGTAGCTAAAGGTAAAAGGGCTAACTCTACAGCTCCATGAGAAACTGGCAAACTTGTCATAGCCCAAGAGGTGAGCAAGGGGAATCCTAAAACTGCGCCTAAAGAGACAATAATTAAACTCTTGAATTGACGAGCAGTGGGCAGTTTTTCTTTTTTCACAACCAATACAAGAGCAACTAAAATTGAAGCTACTACCGCTCTTCCTAAGCCAACAATTGTAGTCCCGAAATATTCTACTGCTACACTTGTTGCAGGTAATGTTAAGCTGAAACAGATGACGCCCACTAAGCCTAATAATAACCCCATTTTTTCCTTCTTATTGTCCTGCACCATTACCAACCCCTTATATTTTTATACAAATCTGTACCATTTGTGCTGGTATAATAAATATTAAGAGGAACTACCGTAAAAATAAACGGTATTTTCCGTCATCTGTCCTGGTACAGAATAAAGGAGGCTTTGCATTGTATACAAAATATAATGAGGTTATTGATGAAATTAAAGATCAACTAGCACAGGGATTACTTATAGCGGGTAGTAAACTTCCTTCAGTACGACAACTTTCTGAAAAATTCTCCTGCAGTAAAAACACAGTTGTTAAAGCATATGAAGAGCTAGAAAAAGAGCACTTAATTTTTTCGGTTCCTAAAAGCGGCTATTATGTTGTCAATGAATTTCAAAATCCAGACAGTAAAAATGATATTATTGACTTTTTGTCTGCTGGTCCAGATAAAGACATCATACCCTACATTGATTTTCAGCACTGCATCAATCAGGCCATTGATACTTATAAAGAAGAATTATTCACTTACACCGATCAACAAGGTCTATACTCTTTACGACTTCAAATGGTGAAGTATTTGCAAAGC
This sequence comes from Lysinibacillus sp. RC46, assembly GCF_041262385.1. Taxonomy (NCBI): domain Bacteria; kingdom Bacillati; phylum Bacillota; class Bacilli; order Caryophanales; family Bacillaceae; genus Lysinibacillus; species Lysinibacillus sp. RC46. The sequence continues at coordinate 49,116 of NZ_JBGCCF010000028.1, forward strand.
TTACAAGTATTTACTGAACCTGAAAGATTATTTATTGTGTCTGGCTCTCAGCAGGCTCTTAATTTATTAGTTTCTATGCCATTTCCAAATGGGAAAAACAATATTTTAATTGAACAGCCTACTTATTTTGGCTTTATAGAGTCTGCCAATTTACAGCAAGTGACTACGTTCGGGATTGATTTATCTATGGATGGAATTGATTTCGATCGTCTAGAATATATATTTCGCAATAACGATATCAAGTTTTTCTATATTGTTCCGAGGTTTCAAAATCCACTTGGACATAGCTATACAAATAAAGAGAAAAAAAGGATTGTAGAATTAGCGGAAAAATACGATGTCTATATAGTTGAGGATGACTTTTTAGGGGATTTGGATCCAAATACTAAATCCGATCCATTATTCGCGTACAATCCTTCTGGCAGAGTTATTTATATTAAAAGTTTTTCTAAAGTTTTTCTACCTGGTTTAAGAGTTGCGTCTTTAGTTCTTCCAAAAATAATGACTAACAATTTTTTACGCTATAAATTTACTGCCGATTTTAATAGTTCGGTTCTTTCACAAGGAGCATTAGAAATTTATTTAAAAAACGGAATGTTTAATAGCCATATTAAGAAAATAAAAGAGCTATATTATAGAAAAATGAAACATCTTCAGGAAGCTTGTGAGTTATTGCTGCCAAATAACACGCATTATACGAAACCCTCTTCAGGATTTTATCTTACTATCTCCCTGCCCGAGAAAGTGACTGCAAAGCAGATCGTCAATTTGTTAAAAGAGCAAAATGTCCTTGTGGATGATGCAGCTAGAATGTTCCTACCAGAATATAAAAAGGAAAATCTGATTCGATTAAGTATTTCTCAAGTGAATGAGCGTCAAATTCATGTTGGAGTAGAAAAGCTAGCCCGTTGTATTACATTAATTAACAATAAGAAAAATGATATATATCGAAATACTTTTCAGCTCTTATAACGGCTCTTCATCCAAATAAGTCTCGACTGTACAATCGGGAGTGGCAAGAACAATTTAGAGTCTTCAACTAGAAAAGACTGTGCAAGAAATTTATGCACAGTCTTCTTTATATTATTTTTTCAGATGGCTATCTAAGAATTTTAGCATTGCAGTGTAAAATTCGATACTGTTTTCTTCATTACGGAAACCATGGCCTTCATTATCCTTCACCATGTATTCCACATCAACACCTCTTGCACGTAATGCTTCAACGATTTGATCAGATTCAGCTTTGTTTACACGTGGATCATTTGCACCTTGAGCTACAAATAGCGGTGTTTTAATTTTATCCACATGGAAGACAGGTGAAGCTGCTGTTAATAGCTCCTTATCTTTTTCAGGATGCCCTACACGCTCATAAAGCATTTCACGCATTGTTTCCCAATATGGAGGGATTGTATTTAATAGTGTAAAGATATTCGATACACCTACGTAATCAACTGCTGCTGCATATAGATCTGGTGTATAAGTGATACCTGCTAATGTTGCATAACCTCCAAAGGATGCACCATAAATTCCGATGCGTTTAGGGTCTGCAATGCCTTGGTCGATTGCCCATTGTACGCCATCTGTAATATCATCCTGAATTTTCAGACCCCATTGCTTATTACCAGCTTCAAGGAATTTTTTACCGTATCCTACGGAAGAACGGAAATTGACTTGTAGTACTGCATAACCACGATTTGCTAGTAATTGCACCTCAGGATTAAAGCCCCACATATCACGTGCCCATGGTCCACCGTGTGGATTGACGATAAGTGGCAGATTTTTAGCCTCTTTGTTTTTCGGTAAAGTTAAATAACCGTTAATTGTTAGACCGTCTCGACTTTTATATGAAATTGGGTGCATTTCTGAAAGCTCCTCTTGTTTTAACCAAGGGCTTAATGTTGCCATTTCAGTCATTTCATCTGTTGTTGAATCGTAGTAATAATATTTTCCGTAAACAGTGTCACTAGAAACGTTAACAATGAATTTTGTCATTTCTTTATTGTAATCATTAATGCTTAATTCACTTTCTTGAACACCTAATTTGTTTTGAATTTTACGGAATAGTTTTTCAAAGTCTTCGTCAAAGAATTGATAGTGTCCTTTATCTGTTATATATGCACCGTATAATAATTTATCTTTCTCAGAATTATATAATACACCCATTACATCCACTTCTGGGTTGGACATAATTACTTCCTCATTACCTTCTAAATCATATTTCACTACTTCTACTTTGTCTCTTCCTTTATTAGAAGTTGCAAAAATATGTTTATTGTCTTTAGAGAAAGCAAGTGGCATTACTTCATCTCCTGCTTTCATTTCAATAAATGGTTTGAATTCATCTTTCTCTGAGTCACGGTAAAGGACTGTTCCTTCTACACCATCTGAAGCAACTGCCATACGTACATTTCCATCATGATCCGCTAACCAACTTGAAATATTACCCGGGTTTTTCGCAACATGTGTAGTTTCTCCAGTCTTCACATTAAGCTTGTACACATCAAAGACTTTTGCATCTTCTTTATTCATCGTAATAAGGATTTCGTCTTTAACGCCCTGTAAATCACTTAATAACCCAACTGTTACGTTCGGATATGGCGTTAAATCCTTTTCCTCATTACCATTAAATGTTGTTGAATAAATGTGGAAGTTTTCATCGCCACCTTTATCCTTTACATATAGTAAATTATCATCTTTCCAGAAGGATCCACCAATATCGCGATCTGTTGAACTAGATACGCGTACTGGCTCACTATCATCATTCATTTTCTTTACGAACACATTTGAACGATTTTCCCATGCAGATTTATAAGTAATGTAATTACCATCTGGTGAAAGCTGATAGCCGGCGTTTCCTGGGTGTTTCATGAAATCTTCGACAGAAATTTCTTTCACACCTTCATTATTGCCGACACCGTTTTTCACATTTTTAGCATTGTTCAAGATTTTAACCGCATCTTGTTTAGAAATCGTTTCACTAGCTGACAGACCGTTAAATAAACCAAGCTTATTTGCTTTTTCTTGATACTCAGATAGTGTTGCTTCTTTTTCTTCTTTATTTAAAGCTCTTATTAAAATACGTGCCGCTTCATCACGTTTTATATTGATACTTAAATCTTTTAATTCTTCTCCCTTTACCCATTGATCAATGATTTGCTGACGCATTGTCTCTGATCCGTGTTGGAATGTTAGAGCTGTTACAGTTAAATCTAAAAATTCTTTAGCAGATAGACGTTCCTCTTTTACTTCTACTTGACTACTAGTTTCATTGGCAGCGCGCACTTCCTGCATAGAAACTGGAATGACTGCAGATGACGTTAAAATAACCGCTAATGATGCTGATAAAAACCTTTTTTTCAAAATGATTCCCCCTTATATCAGTACGCATTACGCATATTGTAAATACAATGAAATTATACCAACTTTAGCACTTTTGTCAATTATTGGTTCAGATGAAAAAGACTGCGCAAGAAACTTACTTCCTGCACAGTCTTCTTTCCTATTATTTTTTTAGATGGCTATCTAAGAATTTTAGCATTGTATTATAAAATTCAATGCGGTTTTCTTCGTTTTGGAAGACATGACCTTCATTGTCCTTCACCATGCATTCCACATCAACGCCTCTTGCACGTAATGCTTCCACAATTTGATCCGATTCAGCCTTATTTACACGTGGATCATTTGCACCTTGAGCTACAAATAGTGGTGTTTTAATTTTATCCGCATGGAAAACAGGTGAAGCGGCTGTTAATAACTCTTTATCGTTCTCTGGATGGCCTATACGCTCATAGTACTGTTTACGCGCTGTTTCCCAATATGGAGGGATTGTATTAAGTAATGTAAAGATATTTGATATACCTACATAGTCTACCGCTGCTGCATATAGATCTGGAGTGTAAGTGATCCCAGCTAAAGTTGCATACCCTCCAAATGAAGCACCGTAAATTCCGATGCGTTTTGGGTCTGCAATACCTTGATCGATTACCCATTGTACACCATCTGTAATGTCATCTTGGATTTTTAGACCCCATTGTTTATTACCAGCCTCTAAAAACTCTTTCCCATAGCCAGTTGAAGATCGGAAATTCATTTGTAGTACCGCATAACCACGGTTTGCTAGTAATTGTACTTCAGGATTAAAGCCCCACATATCACGTGCCCATGGTCCACCGTGTGGATTGACGATAAGTGGCAGATTTTTAGCCTCTTTATTTTTCGGTAAAGTTAGATAACCGTTAATTGTTAGACCGTCTCGACTTTTATATGAAATCGGATGCATTTCTGCTAGCTCCTCTGGGTTTAACCAAGAGCCTAATGTCGCTAATTCTGTTATTTCATCTGTTGTTGAATCGTAGTAATAATATTTTCCGAAAACAGTGTCACTAGAAACACTAACAATGAATTTTGTCATTTCTTTGTTGTAATCATTAATGACTAATTCACTTTCACGAACACCTAATTTATTTTGGATTTTACGGAATAGTTTTTCAAAGTCCTCGTCAAAAAATTGATAATGTGTCTTATCTGTTACATATGCACCATATAATACTTTATCTTTCTCAGAATTATATAATACACCCGCTACATCCACTTCTGAGTTGGACATAATTACTTCTTCATTGCCTTCTAAATCATATTTAACTACTTCTACTTTGTCTCTTCCTTTATTAGATTTTGCTAAAATATGTTTATTGTCTTTAGTGAAACCAAGTGGCATTACTTGATCCCCTGATTCCATTTCAATAAATGGCTTGAATTCATCTTTCTCTGAATCACGATATAGAACAGTGCCTACTACACCATCTGAAGCAACTGCCATACGTACATTTCCATCACGATCTGCTATCCAGCTCGTAATATTACCTGGGTTTTTCGCAACATGTGTAGTTTCACCAGTCTTTAGGTTAAGTTTGTATACATCAAAGACTTTTGCATCTTCTTTATTCATCATAATAAGAATTTCATCTTTAACACCCTGTAAGCTACTTAATACCCCAACTGTTACATTCGGATAAGGTGTTAAATCCTTTTCTTCATTACCATTAAATGTTGTTGAATAAATGTGGTAGTTTTCATCGCCACCTTTATCCTTTAAATATAGTAAATTATCATCCTTCCAGAAGGATGCATAAATATCACGATCCGTTGAGCTAGATACGCGTACTGGCTCGCTATCGTCATTCATTTTTTTCACGAAAACGTTTCTACGGTTTTCCCATGCAGCGTTAAAAGTAATGTAATTGCCATCTGGTGAAAGTTCATAGCCAACGTTTCCTGGATTTTTCATGAAGTCTTCGACAGAAATTTCTTTCACGCCTTCATTATTGCCGACACCATTTTTCACATTTTTAGCATTGTTCAAGATTTTAACCGCATCTTGTTTAGAAATCGTTTCACTAGCTGACAGACTGTTAAATAAACCAAGTTTATTTGCTTTTTCTTGATAGTCAGCAAGTGTTGCTTCTTTTTCCTCTTTATTTAAAGCTCTTACTAAAATACGTGCCGCTTCATCACGTTTAATATGTACACTTAAATCTTTTAATTCTTCACCTTTTACCCATTGATCAATGATTTGCTGACGCATTGTCTCTGATCCATGTTGGAATGTTAGAGCTGTTACAGAAAAATTCCTTAGCAGATAGACGTTCCTCTTTAACTTCTACTTGACTGCTAGTTTCATTGGCAGCGCGCACTTCCTGCATAGATACAGGGATAACCGCAGATGACGTTAAAATAACCGCTAATGATGCTGATAAAAATCTCTTCTTCAAAATGATTCCTCCTTATATCAGTTTGAATTACATATTTTGTAAATAAAATAAAATCATACCAACTTTAGCGTTTTTGTCAATTGTTGGTTCTGATGAAAAAGACTACGCAAGAAACTTACTTCCTGCACAGTCTTCTTTCCTATTATTTTTTCAGATGGCTATCTAAGAATTTTAGCATTGCATTATAAAATTCAATGCGGTTTTCTTCATTCTGGAAACCATGTCCTTCATTATCTTTCACCATGTATTCCACATCAACGCCTCTTGCACGTAATGCTTCAACGATTTGATCAGATTCTGCCTTATTTACACGTGGATCATTTGCACCTTGAGCTACAAATAACGGTGTTTTAATTTTATCTACATGGAAGACAGGTGAAACAGCTGTTAATAGCTCTTTATCTTCTTCTGGATGTCCCACGCGCTGATAAAGTTGGTTACGCAATGTGTCCCAATACGGAGGGATTGTATTTATAAATGTAAAGATGTTGGATACACCTACATAGTCCACTGCTGCAGCATATAGATCTGGAGTGTAAGTGATCCCAGCTAAAGTTGCATAACCTCCAAATGATGCACCGTAAATTCCGATGCGTTTAGGGTCTGCAATGCCTTGGTCGATTGCCCATTGTACACCATCTGTAATATCATCTTGAATTTTTAGACCCCATTGTTTATTACCAGCCTCTAAAAATTCTTTTCCATAGCCAGTTGAAGAACGGAAATTCACTTGTAGTACCGCATAACCACGATTTGCTAGTAATTGCACCTCATTATTAAAGCCCCACATATCACGTGCCCATGGTCCACCGTGTGGATTAACGATAAGTGGCAGATTTTTAGCCTCTTTGTTTTTCGGTAAAGTTAAATAACCGTTAATTGTTAGACCGTCTCGACTTTTATATGAAATTGGGTGCATTTCTGCAAGCTCCTCTGGGTTTAACCAAGGGCTTAGTGTTGCCATTTCAGTCATTTCATCTGTCGTTGAATCGTAGTAATAATATTTTCCGAAAACAGTGTCACTAGAAACACTAACAATGAATTTTGTCATTTCTTTGTTGTAATCATAAATGGCCATTTCATTTTCTTGAACACCTAATTTATTTTGAATTTTACGGAATAGTTTTTCGAAGTCTTCGTCAAAGAATTGATAATGAATCTTATCTGATACATATGTACCATACAATACTTTATCTTTCTCAGAACTATATAATACACCCATTACATCCACTTCTGGATTGGACATAATTACTTCTTCATTGCCTTCTAAATCATATTTAACTACTTCTACTTTATCTCTTCCTTTATTAGATTTCACCAAAATATGTTTATTGTCTTTAGTGAAACCAAGTGGCATTACTTGATCTCCATCTTCTATTTCAATAAATGGCTTGAATTCATCTTTCTCTGAATCACGATAAAGAACAGTGCCTACTACACCATCTGAAGCAACTGCCATACGTACATTTCCATTACGGTCTGCTAACCAGCTCGTAATATTACCTGGGTTTTTCGCAACATGTGTAGTTTCTCCAGTCTTCACATTAAGCTTGTACACATCAAAGACTTTCACATCTTCTTTATTCATCATAATAAGGATTTCATCTTTAACACCCTGTAAGTTACTTAATACCCCAACTGTTACATTCGGATAAGGTGTTAAATCCTTTTCCTCATTACCATTAAAAGATGTTGAATAAATGTGGTGGTTTTCATCGCCACCTTTATCTTTTACATATAGTAAATTATCATCTTTCCAGAATAATCCCCCGATATCACGATCCGTTGAATTGGATACACGTACTGGCTCACTATCGTCATTCATTTTTTTCACGAAAACGTTTAATCGATTTTCCCATGCAGAAGCATAAGTAATGTAATTGCCATCTGGTGAAAGTTCATAGCCCATGTTTCCTGGATTTTTCATAAAATCTTCTACGGAAATCTCTTTCACACCTTCATTATTGCCGACACCATTTTTCACATTTTTAGCATTGTTCAAGATTTTAACCGCATCTTGTTTAGAAATCGTTTCACTAGCTGACAGACCATTAAATAAACCTAGTTTATTAGCTTTTTCTTGATATTCAGCAAGTGTTGCTTCTTTTTCCTCTTTATTTAAAGCTCTTACTAAAATACGTGCTGCTTCATCACGTTTAATATGTACACTTAAATCTTTTAATTCTTCACCTTTTACCCATTGATCAATGATTTGCTGACGCATTGTCTCTGATCCATGTTGGAATGTTAAAGCTGTTACAGCTAAATTTAGAAACTCCTTAGCAGATAAACGTTCCTCTTTTACTTCTACTTGACTGCTAGTTTCATTGGCAGCGCGCACTTCCTGCATAGATACAGGGATAACCGCAGATGACGTTAAAATAACCGCTAATGATGCTGATAAAAATCTCTTTTTCAAAATGATTCCTCCTTATATCAGTTCGTGTTATATCGTTAGTCGATATAATTGAATTATAACAATTTTATCTTTATTGTCAATTATTGATAATAATTAATCATATTTGACTTTTAAACCAATAAAAAAAGTGAACTGCAATGAGCTCACTTTTTGAATATAATCAATTATGCCTCGGCATAATTAATTAGGCCACCTTACATTCATCTCACCACCTATAGAGGAGGGAGACTTCTGTAACTGCCGTTTCACTTTCGTTACAAAAAATATTTGTAACTGCCATTTCACTTACATTATATAAGGCATCTGATGTTAAAATTTCCGACTCGCTCCTCCACCAGCAGATGAGCCGCCTCCGAATCCGCCAAAACCACCGCCCCTAGAGCCGCCACCTCCAAAACCACCTGGAAAACCACCCGGAAAACCGCCACGTCTACCAGAACGAGGCCCTCCTCCTCTACCATTGGAAATAAACGTATAAATAATAAGTACGATGATAACAATTAAAATAATCATCCACGTTGGCATTTCTTCATCAGCTGTATTTGCAGGCACCTCTCCATCCCAATTATACTCTTGCGCGACAGTTTGAAATACTTCAGCGTACGTTGCTTTAAATGCCTTATTAATGTCTCCAGCACGTGCATCTGGATAAAACGCTGTATCTAAAATGCGCCCCAACTTGCCATCAGGTAATGCTCCTTCGAGACCTTGACCTACAGCAATAACGACATCATTATTGCCATCGCCCTGCCCAAATGTTGCTAAAATTAAAACACCATTATTTTTTTGCGCATCGCCAATACCCCATGAACGAATCATTTTTGTTGCATACATTTTTGGTTCTTCTCCGTTAATAGTATCTACCGTTACGACCATAATTTCAGCACCTGTACCTTTGTCTAGCTGCTCTGAATAACGATTGAGTTCTTCCTTTACGGATGTTGATAAAACATTAGCAAAATCATGAATATACGTATTTTTCATCGGTGTCGGCATTGCGGCATCTGCCATTCTTATAGATAGAATAAACATGATGCTAACTATAGCAAGTTGGAATATCAACCGTTTCATTATTGTTTACCTGAACTGCCAAAATCTATAGATGGTGCCTTTTCAGCACCCGCAGCTGCTTTAAAGTATTCTTTCTGTTCAAAACCAAACATCCCTGCAATAAGATTGCCCGGGAAACGTTTAACCGTTTTATTAAAAGTCTGCACTTCATTGTTGTAGTCTTCTCGAGCCACTGCTAAACGATTTTCTGTCCCAGCTAATTCATCCATTAATTGACGGAAATTTGCATCTGCCTTTAAATTTGGATAATTTTCTACGACTACTAGTAATCGACCAAGTGCTCCGTTTAATGCATCATTGGCAACCGCCTGTTCCTTTGGACTTTGCGCACTTCCCATTTGTGCACGTGCCTCTGTAATGCTAGCGATCACTTCTTTCTCATGGTTAGCATAACCTTTTACAGATTCTACTAAGTTCGGAATCAAATCGTAGCGACGTTGTAGCTGATTTTCAACCTGCGCCCATTTCGAATCTACGCTTTCCTCGGCCGTTACTAGACTATTGTATTTTGGAATAAATAGTAAGGCCAATACAACTAAAATAATAACGATTATTCCTACAGGTCCAAATATTTTTTTCAATTCTAAAACCTCCTTCGCTTTCTTTTAGCTATCATCCATGTTTTGGCGATAAGCCTTTCTTTTTTCTTACCACTAATGTGCAGCAAAAAAACATCTCTATTCTACATATATGCAAATGCATTAATACCGTATGAAATTTGTCTAACGTGCCATACTTAATACTGTAACAAACTATGATATTTAGGAGGCGCTTTTTTTGACACAATCGTTTCAAAACGAATCATCAAACCAAACATCATTCAACCAACAACAAAGCCTAAATCATGGTGGACATGAGCAAATGGACTTGCATGAAACAATCGGTGCAATCATTGCTTGTATGAATCAATCCATTGTTTTACGTCCACAGGTTAAGGACACAGAGTTGCTTAGCATTTTGGATCGCCAATATAATTTCACATTAGGTATGTATAACACTATTGTGGAATCTTATAACACAGGTCATGATCCGACTGTTCCTACAGGTCGCTATCAAATGGAGACAGGAAATAATTTTAAATATGGAATTAATCCTGGCCAACCTAAAAAGCCGATGCAAAATGCAAGTGAACTCAATGATGAATGTATTTCTGGCTTCTTACTTGGCGCTCAAAAAGGTGTGGCAAAAGGTATGACTGCAGCAGCAACAGAAACTACAAACCCTGTTGTTCGTCGTGTTATTGCAGATAGTATTCCCAACTGCATTGAAATGGCATACGAATTATCTATTTACCAAAATATGCATGGCTACTATCAAGTACCTCAATTTTCTCAACAAGATATGCAAACGATGCTTAACGCATACGGCACTACAACAAATCCCCTTCATTAATGATAAAAAACAAGAGCAGCCCCATCTGTGGTCACTATCACACGGGGCTGCTCTTGTTTAAAGGATTTTAAAACTTTTCCTAATGCTGTAGATGCCCAAAAAGCTCTTCCCGCGTCCCCTCTTCGACAATATAGCCATCATTCATAAAGACAATACGATCTCTTTCTAAAAATAAAACAGTGCGAATCATAACTGAAAATAGCACCAGAAATAAATGTTTATACATTCATTTCTGGTGCTATTTTTAGATTATTTGCAAAAAAAAAAGAATCCCCTCAGATAGGATTCTTTTTTTCGACTAGTATAACTAGTCTTCACGTACAGTATGTTCACTAAAAAATAATTTGGAGTTGTTGCTTTTTTGAAGGTTTGAAAGAAACAAATACGGGAATAATGCCTACTAGGCAATATTTCCATTATTTTTCCTTCTCTTTTCCCCACTAAGCAGGCTGCTAAACTACTTATTAGGAGAATTGAGTTATAAAAGTAAATCAAATAATCAGTAAAATGGCGCCCTCGGAGGGAATCGAACCCCCAGTGCAAGAACCGGAATCTTACGTGTTATCCATTACACCACGAGGGCAATTAAACAAAAAAAAAAGTACTCACCCTAGGCTTTACGAAAAGCATGATGTAGATAACCCTCATTTGAAGCATACCTGACAAAATAGTGTACTGTACTTTAACTTATGTGACCTTATCAATTATACAAACGTATTGCCCATATTTCAACTATAGAATGCAAAACATTTTAACTTTTTTTATTTTGATTCATTAAGTGTCAAAATACCTATAAAAAAAAGATAATCCTCTGACGGATGTCATGGATTTTGAATTGCGCGGACACACTTTAAATTCTGGACATACTGTTTATCTGCGTGAGAGCGAGGCGTTCGCGGTATTTTTTATCTGCGTGGAAGCGAAGCGGATGCGGAGCGGCAACGGTAAATGTTTTTGTAGTTAAAGCAATGCGGAGGCATCAAATGTTTTCTGAGCGAACGCGAAGTTGCGGCATCTAATGGTTTCTGGGCGAACACGAAGTTGCAGCGTCTAATGTTTTCTGGACGAAAGCGAAACGGCGGCATCTAATGGTTTATTGGCGAATGCGAAGTTGCGGCTATAATTACGCCAAAGCAAAATTGATTTAATTTATTTTACTTTAACAGGGTTAATATTTGACCTTCCCTGACTATAATGTGTATGATAAGGATACAGCTGAATTACCAAGGAAGTTTTCAGCAAAAGTATTCGAATTTAGTTTTTTAAGGAGGATTTAACATGAATTTAATTCCTACAGTTATTGAACAAACAAGTCGTGGTGAACGTGCGTATGACATCTATTCACGACTACTAAAAGACCGTATTATCCTATTAGGAAGTGCAATTGACGACAACGTTGCTAACTCAATTGTTGCTCAACTTCTATTCCTACAAGCAGAAGATCCAGACAAAGATATCTTTCTTTACATTAACTCACCGGGTGGATCTATCACTGCTGGTATGGCAATTTATGACACAATGCAAATTATCAAGCCACAAGTACAAACAATTTGTATCGGAATGGCTGCATCTATGGGTGCTTTCCTACTTGCTGCTGGTGAACCTGGTAAACGTTTCGCATTACCGAATGCTGAAGTAATGATTCACCAACCTCTTGGCGGTGCACAAGGTCAGGCAACTGAAATCGAAATCGCTGCAAAACGTATTTTATTCTTACGTGAAAAATTAAATGGAATTTTATCGGAACGTACTGGTCAACCACTTGAAGTCATTGCAAGAGATACAGATCGCGATAACTTCATGACAGCTGAGCGTGCAAAAGAATACGGCCTAATCGACCAAATTATGGAACGTAAATAAAAATGCTAAAGGCATCCCAGATTATTTCTGAGATGTCTTTTTTTGTTTTTCGACATTAAATGTATGTATGGTTTGATGAGGCTATCCTTCACTTTGATTGGGCTATCCGCGATTTTGATGGTTTTATCCACGACTTTGGCTACTCTATCCATCATTTTGATGGTTCTATCCACGATTTTGGCTCTTCTTTCCGTCGTTCTGACTTTTCCTTCCGTCGCTTCGGCCTTTCTTTCCGTCGCTTCGACTATTCTTTCCGTCGCAGCCTTTTCTTTCCGTCACTTCGGCCTTTCTTTCCGTCGCTTCGACCATTCTTTCCGTCGTAGCCTTTTCTTTCCGTCGCTCTGACTTTTCCTTCCGTCACTTCG